>CAYXFO010000356.1:0-4661 GCA_964464255.1 uncultured Pirellula sp. | reverse complement strand
CCCCGAGGCGTATCGTGACAAGCTCTACATGGGAAACATTCACGGTTGTTGCATCAACGTCGATCGAATCCAGCGAGCCGGGGCAACCTACCAAGGATTCGGCGAACCGGATTTCCTGACCGCGAACGACGTTTGGTTCATGCCCGTCGCGCAAAAGATCGGACCCGATGGATGCCTCTATGTTCTCGACTGGTACGACCGATACCACTGCTATCAAGATGCCCAGGCAGATCCGAAAGGGATCGATCGCGGGCATGGTCGACTGTATCGAATTGTTTATGACCAACGACCGGCCGTGCGGTATACCGATATCAGCAAGCTCGACGGCACGGAATTGATCCAAGCCCTCTCCGACGACAATCTGTTCGTTCGCCAGCGTGCCCAACTCGAGTTGGCCGAACGGGCCGCAACCAAAGATCCTAAGATTGCAGGTTCACTCGAGAAGATGGTCGTGACCGATGGACCGATGAAGCCCCGCATGCATGCGCTCTGGGCGATGGCGGGATCCGGAACATTGCCGACATCGCTTCTGATGAAATTGACGAGCGATGCGAACCCGGAACTGCGAGCCTGGGGTGTGCGGCTGGCAGGAGATCACCAGCCCGATGATGCAGCGCTCGCCAAACAAGTTCGCGCGATGGCCAGCGACGCGGATCCTCGCGTGCGGTTGCAGGTCGCGATCGCTGCACCCAAGCTTCAACGCCAAACCGAGAATGCGACGCGGATCGCACTTGCTACGGAACTGGATGTCCTGAGGCATTCCACCGAGGATCCGATTCTGCCGCGCGTCGTTTGGCAGAACATGCTCCCATCGATCGATCGTCATCCCGAGATGATCCAGCAAGCATTGCAGGATGGATTGAATCGCGATGGGGATCTACTGCGAACCATGGTTCGACGCATCGCGGCCAAATGGGCATCGGCATTGCCAAAGGATGTCGCCAGCAGCGATGGTAAAGAGCGATTGGGATCGATGCTTCAGCTCTCCGATACGATGCTCGACAAGTATCCCGATAGCTCGGCAGTGATCCTCTATCCGATCGCCTATCGCATTTTTACCGGCGAGATCTCGCTCGCCTCAGCGCAAAGTGTACTGCGGCCCTGGCTCGATACGCTTCGACAGAGGGGGGCATTGTCGAAAGAGCATCCGGCTTGGAAACAAGCGAGCTTGCTCGCCCGATTGATCTGCAATGAGCCTGAAGCACAAACCTCAGCGATGCAGCAGATCCTCGATCGATCGATTCCCTCAGAGTTGCGTCGCGAAACGCTGATGTTCGCCGCAGTGCATCCGAATCGATCGCATCGATCGGCCTTGGAGCAAGTCCTCGGCGATCTCGTCGATGGCAAGCAAGTAGGGGTGCCGTTTCGCGACATGACGCTCGACTTAGGAATCGCCCGCGCTGATGAGGGGGCAATTGAACTGCTCGTCAATGCTCTTCCGAAGTTGCCGAGCGATGTGCAAGCCGGAATTGCGGAGCGGATGTGTCTGCGGGAACCCAGCGCGAGCGCTTTCTTGCAACAAGTGGCTGCTGGCACGGTGCGCAAAGAGTTGCTCGGCCCCAATCGCGTTCGATTGCTGGCCGCCGAGGGGTCGGATACCGCCAAGGGTTTGATCGCGAAAGTCTGGGGAACCGTCAATACGGCCACATCCCAGGAACGAGAGAATGTTGTGCGACGAGTTGCGGATCAATTGCGTTGGGATGCGCGCGGCAATCCCGAGAAGGGGTGGGTGGTCTACGATCGCATCTGCGGCCAATGCCATGTGATGCACAATCGCGGTATGGAAGTCGGCCCGAATATCACCGCCAACGGTCGCGGTTCGTATGAGCAGTTGCTCGTCAGTGTCTTTCACCCAAGCTTGGTGATCGGAGAAGCGTTCAAGAGTGTGACCGTTCGGACCGAAGAGGGAACGATCGTCACGGGTTTGTTGGTATCCCGCGATGAGACCAAGACCGTCATCAAGGTTCAGGGTGGCAAGGAGACCGTAATCCCTGCTTCGGAGATCGCGGAGTTTCGGCAGGATACCAAGTCCTTGATGCCGGAGGGAATTGAGAATCAGATGACACCGCAGGAGGTGGCCGACTTGTTTGCGCTCTTGACCCTCGAGAAAGCTCCTGGTACTGCAGACAATGGAATCATTTCCGGAACACCTCCTTACCTGCACCAACCGCGCTGACCCTCGAGAGCAACCTTTGAATCGCAAACTGGAATCGAATTCGCGTCTGCTGCAAGTTGCTCATCGGGGCGGCTTGGCCGACTTTCGTCCCCCTTGGTATTTGCGCACTGGCCATGTGCAGACACTGATCACAGGCTTTTTTCGCCCGATCGCACCGCTCACTCCCGCGGTGACTCACCGCATTGAGATCGGCGATACGGGGGCGATGCTCATTCACGAAAATGCGCCGGAGAAGTTGGATGAAAGCAGGCCAGCGGTACTCCTGCTGCATGGTTTGGGTTCCTCGCATGCCGGGACCTACATGACCAATATCGCAGCGGGAATGTTGCAACGCGGTTTCCGAGTGTTCCGCGCGGACTTGCCCGGTGCCGGACTATCCTGTCGAACGACCTACTTGCCTCCGCACGGAGCCTGCTACGACCTGGTTCGCAAGTGCCTGAACCACCTCAGTCAATCGCAGAGGATCTCGACATGGCGGATCGCAGGCGTTTCGCTCGGTGGAAACATCTTGCTCAAGATGCTTGCTCGCCATGCGATGCAGCCCGAACTTCATCCGTTCGATTTCCGAGTGGACTACGCGTTGGCGGTTGCCCCTCCCATCGATCTCAAGGCATGCTGCGAAAACATCGAACGCGGCATCAATCGTTTGTATGGCCGATACTTCATGCGAGCTTTGAAGAGGCAGGCTCAGGAACGAGCCGATATCTGGCCGCAGTGGAAGGAAGTCCTTCGAAGCGCGGACTATCGAACCATTCGACGCTTCGATGAAACAGTCACGGCGCCGCTTGCGGGATTCCCTAGTTCGGACTCCTATTACAGCTTCGGTTCGTCGATCGAAGAATTGAAGAACATTCAAGCCCCCACAACCATCTTGATCGATGAACACGATCCAATTGTTCCTGCCCATCTCTTTGATCGCGCCGCATATTCCTCAACCACAAGGGTCGTTAAGACGCAATACGGTGGGCATGTCGGTTACCTTCATCGATTGCCAACCCCGGATGGAAAACTAGGCAGCCGATGGCGAAGATGGGCTGACGATCGTATCGCTACAGAGTTGGCCGCACCCACGTGGCCGCAACCGGTCGAAATTTCGCAGGATCCATCATGAGAGCTATCGCTTTCCTGATGATCTTCTTCTTCGCTTGCGATTCAATTGCCCTAGGGCAACGAGTGCCGGATCGGCTGCCGGATGGGAACGTACTTAATACCGTTTTGGTTGTCGAACCGCCGCAATCCATCGGACCTCGGCTCAGTCGAGTGGCATCGATCTTCGTCGATCAATGCATGGGATGCCACAACGATCAGCAAGCCGAAGGTGGCTACTCGATGGCAACTCCCGAGTCGATGCGAAGAGCTGGGGATTCCAAGCGACTGCCCATCCGACAAGATCGAAACGCTGATAATGGCGTTCCAGGAAACGAGGCGTTGGGGGAACTGTATCGCAGACTGGTATCCGCTGATCCGGATGAGCGGATGCCTAAAGACTCCCCCCCGCTCGATCTTGACTCGGTCGATGCCATCTATGATTGGGTCGTGTTCGGTTCGCGGGTCGATGGGGCGAACGATGCTCCGATCGAATCGTTTGTCCCGACGCGATTGAATCTCGAGCCGAAATGGGGGACGTATCCGAAGCCTCACGCCGTTAGCGCGATTGCGATCGATCGGGCTGGCGAGATCATCTTCAGCAGCGGCGCTAGCGAAGTGCTCGCTTGGTCGATCGATGGCAAACTCCGTGCCCGCATCCCGGTCCGCGGTCGCTTCATCAGCGATATCGAATGGAACGAAGCGAACCGTAGCCTATACATCGCGTCCGGAACACCTGGTCAAATCGGTATCGTCGAGAGTGTGCCTTGGAGCACGGATGAGAGTCGCACCGATACGAGTCGCACGAACGAGACTGCCCGTGTGGTTCATTGGACCGCGCGGGATCTGCCGTTGGACATTGCATTGTCTCCGGACGGGTCCCGACTTGCGATCGGTTTGCAGGATGGAATGATCCTCGTGCAGTCGTCTCATTCCAACCATATTTTGTGGAAGGTCGCGACGCATGCAGCGGCGGTAACTTCGCTCGATTGGTCCGCCGATGGCAAGCAACTGGTGTCGTCATCCCGTGATCGAACCGCCAAGTCATTGGATGCAGCGAACGGGGATGTGATCGTCAGTTTTGTGGATCATGAACGAACCGTTTCCTCGGTACGGAGCCTTTATGCGGGATGCGTGACGATGGATGAAGCGGGGGTTCTGCGAGTCTATCCGGGTGGCACCGCATCGCAGAGTGCATCGAGCCGCAAGGGGTTCGTGCAGCGGACACCGAAACTGGCTTCCGATCGCAATCGGATTGCGATGCCGATCGACGGAGCAATATTGCTGTTTCGTGTCCGCACCAAGGAGGTCGAGATCAAAGACAAAGAGGGGAAGGACAAGAAAAAAACCGAGTGGTCGATCGAGGAGGATGCTCGCTACACATGGGACGGAGAGAGTC
>CAYXFO010000355.1:0-4717 GCA_964464255.1 uncultured Pirellula sp. | reverse complement strand
CGAGCGCAACCCTCTTCGTAACAATACTCTCTGCGCTCAAAATTCGTAAAGCCTTTTACCGAAAGGACTTACGAAGTTCGAGACCCGTCCGGTCTGTTTTCGTACGAAGAGATTCTAACTCTGAGTTAACAACCTTTCACTAATCTTAGCGGCAGCACCTCAATGTCGCAACCGCGAAATTTCGCGGTGACCTCCTTTCCAATGCTTGCGGGCCGGAAAGCTCCGCAGCCAAAACCAAACTCAAAGTCCATCAGCTAGCGATCGACCACCACAGCCGATCAAGCCGGTAGACTACCGCAAAGGCGTTTTGGAAAACCGGCTTAAATTCCAATGTTCCACGGGAGCCGACAACCTTGGGTAGAGCTGTAGTCAGTTGATCCTTCCCAGAAGGATCGTCCAGTAGCGTCCAGCGCCAAAACGCTAACGTAGCGGCTTTTACTTTTTCGTGGTTCTCCTCCAGCTTTGGATCGGCTTCCATGCCAGGCAGCAATGCGGCAATTCTTGGACGTTCCAGATTTCCTGAAAAGGTGAAGTGAGTGGCTCCATCGAGAACCAGCAACCACTGGTCAACGTTGCTGGTGCGATCAAACGGAACGCGGCGTTCTTTGGCTGGGAAGCTCTTGTCGGGCGGCGTATCGGCGGTGCCGGTAATAGAAAGCATCGGCATCTTCATCTCCTTGAACGCCGTGGCTGAATCTCCGAAACCAGGTCGTGGCGGCGAAGGGCTGAGAATGACGGCTCCTTTCAGTTTCGGTAGGCAAAACTGTTGCCCGTAGCCCTTCACATCCTGCCCAGCAATCACCTGAGTCGTGATGCCGCCCAACGAATGTCCCGAAACTCCTATCCTTTCGGGATCGAGCCTGCCGCGAAGCACCTGACTTAACTCGTTCTTCTCAACCTGCTGGACCGCAAACGCTACATCGCGGAATCGATCTGCACAAACTTTTGGATCATTGGCTGAATCTCGAATCGAGCGAGGACTGCGTCGAAACGCGCGGTCGTCGGTCCCTTCGTGCTGAAGGTGGATGCATACAAATCCGTGAGACGCGAGGTGATCACCAAGCAATGGATTGCCTTCACGACTTCCACCGCCTCCGTGCGAAAACAAAACGACCGGCAAGCGACCCTTACTGTCCACCGGCGCATAGATTTTAAACGGAATAACGCGATTGTTGCGTCCAGGATCGGTCCATTGGCCAAGCTCGGTTTGAACTCGGTATCGACCCGGCTTGGACAAATCTTCTGCATAGAGAATGTTACCTGCCAGTACCATCGCAAGAGTTAGAATGGAACTGGCAGATGTACGGAGGTAAGTCTGGAGAGGCCTGAAGTGAGCGTACGAGGCATCGCCCTTACGATCATGTTGATGACCCGCGGTAAGGTCCGTAAGCATCGTTTTAGTCCTCTGCCTTTATACAGTAGATTCTTGCGGCAGTACGAATAAGCAGACGGTCGCCGACGATTGCTGGCGATGCCATCCCCATGTCATCGTCAGCAAGTTGATTGGTGTGTAATACTTCAAACCGTTCGCTATCCTTCAACACGTAGGTAATGCCGTCTTCATTGAGACAGAAGATTTTACCATCCATGGCCCATGGAGACGAAGTGAATGCTCTTCCATTCGGCAATCGTTTCTGGCCGAAAAGTTCTTCGCCGGTTGTTGCGCTGTAACAGGCGACTAGGCCTCGATCGTAGAGAACGAATAAGCGATCACCTGAAACCAGTGTGCTCGGATTGTAAGGTGCTGCTTGGGGTCGCGACCAAGCGATGAACTCACTCGTCGTTGCATCGTCTTCGAGCAAGACGTCTCCTGACGCGCCAGGTTTGATTGCGTAGATTGGCCGCTCTTTATCACCCACGTATCCGGACGTGACATAGAGCAATCCGTTGGCGGCATACGGTGTTGCAATCGTGATGCTCGACATCCCTTTTAGCGACCAGAGCAGCTTGCCATCTAGGTCGTAGGATCGCACCGCTCCGCTTCCTGGCGTCACGATCTCCGTTCTCAAGTCATTTTTCCAGACAAACGGAGTCGCCCAATTGCTCTTCTCATCACGTGTTGTTCGCCATTGCTCCTTACCCGACTTTGCATCGAGCGCCAGAAGATAGGACGCTTGATCATTGTCGTTGCAGTAGTACAGTTTGCCTTGGTGTAGAACAGGCGAGGCAGCGTTTCCCCAACCGTAACGCGTTGGCAACGGCTCAAGGTCGTGCCGCCAAAGTTCGTTACCCTCGAGATCAAAACAGAAAATTCCGACACTGCCAAAGCAACAATAGACTCGCTCTCCGTCAGTCACCGGTGTTTCCGATGCAAAGCTGCTCTTCACATGGATCGCTGATTGGGGTTTGCCTTCGTGAACTTGCCGTTCCCAGCGAGTTTCACCAGTCTTGAGGTCGAGGCACATGACCATCCATCGATGAATCGAATCAGGAGGCGCGGGGCGATTGCCACCGAAGTAAAGACCTTTCTTCGCTTCCTCGGTCGTTCCCGTATTGATCACGGTGGTCAAGAAGACATGATCGTTCCAAACCACGGGCGATGACCAACCACGGCCTGGAATATCCCGCTTCCAGGAGACGTTTTCGGTCGCTGACCAACGATCGGGTATTTGAGTTCCTTCGGCGACACCACGCGAGCCAGGCCCACGGAACTGCGGCCAGTGCGACTGCGCGACGACAGTCGATGTCGTCATCGCAAGCAACAGCGTCAGAAACGTTGACTTGAGAAGATTTTGTTTCATCGGTTGCTCCAGAGCGATGCGAGTTCTTCTTCGGTCACAAAGCCATCACGGTCTGCATCCAAGCGGTTAAACAACACGGCCGGTATTTCGTCGCGACTAAGTTTACCGTCGCCGTTCAGCGACACGAGGCCAATCGATGGCAAAAACCGTGACTTCAGCACGGTCGATCACACTGTAGCGATTGGAGCTCTCATCGAACGTGAGATATCGATAAGGCTCATCTTCAACGACACGAAGCCATTGGTTCTTGTCGCCCTGGTTTGGTACCGCACTGGCAATCTCCTTCGTTGGAGTAAGCCAGCGGTTTGCATTTTCAAAATCAGCACCTAGCAGGATTTTCCAATGAGCTCGGGACGTTCGCTGCTCAGGCACCGAGGCCGCTGCGAGCCACAGACGTTCCACCCAATGAGAATGGCACGATGATCTTGCCATTGGTAAATCCTCGTTCATGCAAAAACAACTCGATCACGTCAGCATCACCATCGCGGGTATAAACCGCGATATTCGGTGGCTTGATCGTTACGGAGCGAGTTCTTCTGCCGTCGATGAACCGCAATTCGATTCTGGCTTCTGCGATGCGAACATCGATATCCAGGCTTTCGTAATACGCGATTCGCTCGTCGAGGATCTCAATCAGGTCAGCACGCCTTGTCGTCACCAGCTCTGGCTTGGCACCAGCGACAAACAGCGTCACCGATGTCAGCGTTGCCGACAACAACTCGGGAATGTTAACAACTGACAAGGCCGCTTCGCTGTTCACTCGAAGCGGCTCGGTAGTCCAGATATCTCCGGGAGGAAACATATTCTCATCGCCGAAGAAGAAGCGACCAAATGATGCTCGATACATCTCTTTCTGAATCGCTGTCGTTGCATTGATCTTCAGTTCTCCGGTCACTCGGTTGAAGTGGAGCAGGTCATCTTGCAGAGGTTGAAAGCTCAAGATGTCCCGTACTCCATCCACGAGCACATCTTGCAACTGCCAAGGTCGCCCGTGGCTGACCGTCAAATCCAACGAGTCTTCGCACAGGTGCATTGCCGCGATCGTTCCGCGGCCACACCGTCTCGACTCGAAGTATGATCCCACAGCGTTTTCAAAAGAAACGCGGGACAGCTCCAGCGGCTCTTGTAAGCTGGGCACGACTTCACTGTTCGCCTGAAAGTACGAATAGGTGCGCCGAGCATTGAGAGCCTGCAAACGATGGATCACTTCGACGTGCTCGCGATGACGCAGGATCGCTTCAACAGCAACATCTGCGGGCATGATTCTCTCATCGCGATGGAATGCATCCGCCAACTCATCGATCTGATCGAGAAGCGTTTCCATCATCGATTCGCGAGCCAGCTCATTGACCATGTGAACCGCTCGCATCAATTCGGCGGGTGTTTGACCATCGGGAGCCTTCAGGATTTCGCCCAGAAGCTCGAACTGAAAATCCGTGAGTTTGCCTGCGTGAGGTAGCGTCAGCCCTCGCGAGGCGATGTATTCGTAATGGGGCGAGAGAAACTTCAATAACCGATCATGTTGGACGGATTTCAGCACTCGCAAGTTGGTAAATCGTTGGTACTTGGCTGTGGTCATGTGATGCTCAAAAAAGTTAGACAATCATGTTTGCTTCCGTGGTAAAAATAGGATTCCAGTGGCTCCGACTAACTGGCAACGCGCCCATTGAGGAAGGGTCGACGGCGGTTCCACCACCGTGTTCTCCTGTTACTTGCATCCGTTCGTTTCATCCTTCGCTCTGCTCCTGTCGCCCTCCTGACAATCGACCCTGTCCTCAATTTGCAATTGCTAGCATTGCGTTAGGCTGTGACACCTTTGGTCAACATCGCCCAAATATTTTCCATTTCTTCGGGAGTCGCGTCCTCGCAATGTATTCTCAAGAAATTCTGTTGACCTTCGGTTTCCACCTTCACTCGCAATCCTGAGTCGGGTTCAGGCGAGTAGGCCCAGGTCTCGGAGTCGCACAGATAAATCA
>CAYXFO010000354.1:0-4737 GCA_964464255.1 uncultured Pirellula sp. | reverse complement strand
TCGTTAGTCCCGATGTCGATCTCGATGGGCTTCAAGTCATCGATGTTCGCACCGAGCGAGAACGCCAACAACTGCCACTGCCAGGCGCGATCGCGATCGAAATCGATTCGTTTGCGGAGCGATGGCAGGAATTGAACCCGATACTACCAACCGTTGTGGTGTGTCATTCCGGGAAACGAGCACATGTCGGCGCCAGCTGGTTGGCATCGAAGGGCTTCCGCGATGTCTCCAACCTCACCGGTGGAATGTCTGTGCGATCGGTTGCGATGGCCTTGCGTGATGGATAACGGAATGATCCCAACCCGAAACGTAAGTGAGGGATAGACTTACGTCGCTCGCGACGTCTTCCCTCTTGCGTCCCTCGCTGACGCATCGGGTTGTGATGATCCTGGCAGGTACATCGTATCATCCGGCACAAAAGCTCTGAATTCGCGTCCCGCAAGGGCGGCGAACTATCTTCGAGCAATCTGTTCAGAATCCCTGCATCAGTTTCTTGAACTCGTTGCGCATCGAGTCCCGCGAAAATTCATCTTGCGAGGCAAACTCAGGATCTACGTCTGCACGGCTTTTCTTTCCCAAGATCAATCGCCCGGATACGGCGACGACATCATCGCGGCTACCGCTGGCCTTCAAGGTCACCGAGCGTCCCTCCGACTTCACAATCTCTGCGGTTACCGTCAGAACCTGTCCAGGCTCCATAAAGTCGGCGAACTTGATGTTCCGAACTTCATCGAGCGAGACAATCGCATGTTCGAAGTTTTCTGTCGATCGAACCAGCCAGCATGCGGCTTGATACATGGCTTCGAGCATCATGACCCCTGGCATGACGGGAAAGAGAGGGAAGTGATCGCGGAGATAATCTTCTCCGTGCCGCAACGTTCGCACTGCGACAATTCGCTCTCCAGGGACTAGTTCAGTGATCTTATCGAGCTGTCGGTAACGCATGGTAACAATCCTTAGTTCTCGAGCGCGCTGATCAACGAAGTGACCAATTGGCTCATCGAGTCGAGTGCTTTGGATTCATCGGCTGCCGCTTGATCCAGCGAACGAACGATCGCGGATCCAACGATCAATCCGTCGGATACAGGTGCCAGCAGCTTCACGTGTTCAGGCTTGGAAATCCCGAACCCGATGCAAATCGGGAGCGAGGATCGATCTCGGAGCCATCCAACTCGATCGACTAGATCGACTGGCAATTGGGTTCGCTCGCCAGTGATGCCCGTAACACTGACAAAGTAGAGAAAGCCTGACGACCTCTCCGCGATGCGAAGGGCTCGCTCGGGAGGTGTCGTCGGTGTAACCAGTTGAATCAAGTTGAACTCGCGTTCGCGGCATACCTTGGAAAAGGGCTCGCTCTCTTCGACCAGCAAATCCGGAACGATCGCTCCTGCGAAACCCGATGCCTTGGCCTCGTCGACATATCTCTCGAGCCCGTGCCGATGCACAATCGCGTAGCTGACCATCGAGACCAAAGGCATCTTGGCGAAAGGTTTTGAACTAGACGCACGAAGGTTTGCTACGGTTTGAAAGATGCTGCTTAGTTTGATCCTGTTTTGGAGGGCCCGCGTGTACGATGCCTGGATAACCGGGCCATCGGCGATCGGATCGCTGTACGGGATTCCCAACTCTGCCATCGAGCATCCCAGCTCAGCCAAGCGAGTGAGCACTTTGCCGGTGAAGGCGAGGCTTGGGTCACCCGCTGTGATGAACGGCATGAAGGCCTTTTTGTTTTGGACCTTCAAATTGCTGAACAGGTCGTCGATCGCGGTCATGCGTCTCTCGATTGGGAGTCAGGGGATTCGAGCGGAGCTCGTTAGAATCATCAAAGAGTAGCGAAAAGTTTCCGCTCGCCAATCACCATTCCTGGCCCCGAAGTCGAGCGAGTTCGGCGGCATCTTTATCGCCCCGTCCGGACAAGCAGATGACCAGATGCTGGTCCGGCGACATGCCCTTCGCGATTTCCGCCGCTTTCGCAACCGCATGGCAGGTTTCAAGGGCCGTCAGTATTCCTTCATTGCGTGCTAGGAAATCAAATGCCGCTAATGCTTCGTCATCGCGACAGGAAGTGTATTCGACGCGGTGTGTGTCCTTCCAATAACTGTGTTCGGGGCCAACGCCTGGATAATCAAGCCCCGCCGACATGGAATGCACGTCGCTGGTCTGTCCATCTTCGTCTTGCATAACGTAACTGTAAGAACCATGAAGAACGCCTGGCGAGCCAAAGGTCAGCGGTGACGCATGATCGCCAGCGTTCGGACCTCGCCCACCCGCTTCGACACCGATTAAGCGAACAGAACGATCCCCAACGAATGGATAGAACATCCCTGCAGCGTTGCTCCCGCCACCAACGCATGCAACCACGGCATCAGGCAGTCGCCCGAAAGACTGCAGAGATTGCTCGCGACATTCTTTGCCGATCACACTTTGGAAGTCTCGAACCATCATGGGGAAAGGATGGGGTCCGATCACTGAGCCGATGATGTAATGTGTCGTCTCGACACTCGCCATCCAATCTCGCATCGCTTCATTGACAGCATCTCGCAATGTTCGCGACCCACTTTCGACTGGACGAACCTCGGCCCCGAGCAGTCGCATGCTGAACACATTAGGACGCTGTCGTCGAACATCTTCGGCCCCCATGTAGACGACACACGGCAAACCGAAATGTGCGCACGCCGTAGCGGATGCGACTCCATGTTGGCCGGCACCCGTCTCGGCAATGACCCGAGTTTTCTTCATACGCAAAGTCAGCAATGCCTGACCGAGCGTATTATTGATCTTGTGCGCCCCGGTATGATTGAGATCCTCCCGCTTCAGCCAAATCTGTGCACCGCCAAGCTGTTTGCTGAATCGAGCGGCATGATAAAGGGGCGAAGGACGACCCACAAAACGATGGAGAAGATCATCGAGTTCTGCTTGAAAGTCCGGATCTTGCCTCGCCTTGTTGTACTCGACAACCAATTCATCCAGCGCGCGTGTTAATGTCTCCGGCACGAAGCGCCCACCGAACATGCCGAACCGGCCTTGCTGGTCAGGTACATTGGGACTAGCGGATTGTTCCGTGGATAAAGGTTCCGTGGATAAAGGTTCCGAGGATATCGGTTCTGAGGCGAGACTCATGGAAGGTTCTTTTGAAGTTTGTGGTTTAGCGGTCTGCAAGGTTTCTGCAGACCAAGCGTTTCGTTCTCTCACCATTGTCGATGCTTGTATCCAATGGTCAAGCGACGAAGGAGGCTAAGTCGCGATACGCTTGAATTAGCCAATCTGCTGCTTGATCTACTTCGTCCTGGGTGTTGAATCGTCCGAGTCCGAAACGAATGCTCGAACGGGCCTGGTCTTCGGACCTGCCGATGGCGAGCAGAACATGACTGGGATGAGGCTCAGCCGACGTGCACGCGGAACCGCTACTGACGGCCAGTAGCGGGGTACGTAGCATCAGCGACTGCCCCTCAACACGAGGAAAACAGACGTTTAGATTCCCCGGCAGTCGATGGACGGTTTTTCTCTCGTCGCGCCAATCGGGACCATTGATCAGTAGCCCTTCGATCCCTGTTTGCAATCGCTGCCATAGTCGATCTCGGAGACTGGCCAATCGCTGGGTTTCAATATTCAAATCGTCGACTGCATATTGAATCGCTGCAGCCATGCCCACGATACCGACACTGTTAAGCGTCCCTGAACGGAAGTTGTTTTGCTGTCCTCCTCCGATGATTTGCGGCATCAGCCGTCGCGATGCGGTCTGGCGGTTTATCAGCAATCCACCGACTCCTTTCGGTCCGTAAAATTTATGGGAGGAGAAACTGAGCAAATCCGCGCCGAGCGATTCGAAATCGACAGAAAGCTTTCCTACCGCTTGGCTCGCATCGATATGGAGCAGCGCTCCGCGGTCGCGACATAGCTGAGCGATCTTGTTAAAAGGTTGGATGGTACCGATCTCGTTATTCCCGAGCATTAGGCACACCAATGCCGTCGAGTCATCGATCTCCTTCTCCGCACTTGCCAAATCGATTTCCCCGATGCGACCGGGGTCGGTTGTTTCGATTTGGAGATGATGGATCTCCCAGCCCGTTTTTCGCAAACGATGTAGCGGGTCGAGAACGGCGCGATGCTCGGTAGCGGCAGAGACTATCTTGCGTCGCTTTTGTTTTGGGTGCAAAGCGACTCCAAAGATGGCGAGATTGATGCTCTCGGTCGCTCCGCTGGTGAATACAAGGTCACCATCAGGAGCATTGAGGAGTCGCAGCATGCAATCGCGGCACTCATCGATTTTCGCGGCGACCCGACGCCCTGGCTCGTGAGTGATGCTACCCGGATTAGCGAACTCCGTCACCATCCAAGGGAGCATCGCATCGACAACGCGCGGGTCGGTACGGGTTGTCGCGTGATTGTCGAGATAGATTTCGCGTTGCAAGCTCGCTCGTCTTTCGGATCTTTTGCGGTAGAAGAATGTGACAACGGAGTGACTGCCCACATTTTAGCAAAGCATCGAGATATCGACACGCTTCGCCACTGCAAAAGTAACCGACTTGCCGATCCAAGCCCTAGAAGTACATTCCCTGGAAGACGAAATAACCCAGCGCGGCGATCGTCATCGGGATTCCGTAGGGAAGCAAAAACATTTTCGATTTGCGTTCCGCAGCCCGTTGAAAGAGGGCTTCAGGATCCTTCACCTCCACAAATTCACCGATGAGCATGTTGAATTGTTGGAAGTGCTTTCGCCAACGGCCTGTATACGCA
>CAYXFO010000353.1:0-4762 GCA_964464255.1 uncultured Pirellula sp. | reverse complement strand
TGGTCTAGCGATCCGATATCCCTCCAAGGAAGAACTCGAGACATTAGGCAAAAACGCGATGGGGGGCGATGCTGCATATGTCGGTATGACGGAGTTGCAAGTGCTCGACGATGGGCATCCCAACTACAAGACCATCGATCCTCGACAGGCCCATGGCAGCGCCTACGGGATGGCTCCGGCACAGCGAGGTTATCTCCGTCCAGCTGGGCAATGGAACCACCAGGTCGTTACCGTAAATGGATCGAAAATTCAAGTGGAGCTCAATGGAACTCGCATTCTCGATACCGACCTATCGACGATCAAGGAATACATGAGCAATACACCTCACCCTGGCAAAGAGCGCTCGAGCGGACACTTCGGGTTCGCAGGACACTCGGACCCCGTGAAGTTTAAAAACATCGCCATCATCGAATCGGCGGCTTCTAAATAGTTGACGAATTTGAGAGCGCCGCTCGTCGGTGATTTCCTACCGGTGTTAATTCTGAAACTTATGAATCGATCGATCGTGTGCAGCAGGTTTGTCGGAATCGTCTTCGCTAGTACGTTCGTGTTAGCGTCTTCCCAAGGCTTCGCGGAGGACGACGATCGGATTCTGAAGGTGCCCAACTGCGATGCGGGTTCCGAAGCCGAGATGAAGCCGTACGTGGAACGCTTGGAGCATACACAGGCGAAGATCGAAATGCTTCCCATTCGAGGCGGGACCTTTCGCATGGGAAGTCCGGATTCGGAGGAGGGGAGAAATGAGGACGAAGGCCCTGTTCATGAAGTGACCCTGGCTCCTTTCTGGATGGCGAAAACCGAGATCACCTGGGATGCCTATGACGTTTGGATGTCTGATCTGGATGTCTTCAATCGAACCGTTAACAAGATCGAGGCAACACCTCGCGATGCTCTCGCAGAAGAGTATCAGAAGAGTCAACCGACCAAGCCGTATACCGACATGACCTTCGGGATGGGCAAGAACGGATACCCGGCGATCTGCATGACGCAACACGCGGCACGCACGTATTGCAAGTGGTTATCGCGCAAGACGGGTCGCTACTATCGGCTACCGACCGAAGCGGAATGGGAATACGCCTGCCGTGCTGGTACCGAAACAGCCTATTCGTTTGGTAGCGATGCACAACCGCTCGAGGAGTATGCGTGGTTCGATGCAAATGCAGGTGAGGGATACCACAAAGTGGGACAGAAGAAGCCCAACCCATGGGGATTTCACGATATGCACGGCAACGTTGCCGAATGGGTGCTCGACCAACACCATCCCGAGGGTTACTCCCTCGACCTACCGAAACTCAATCCGCTCGGGATACCCAAAACGCTTTATCCTCGCGTCGTGCGAGGTGGCGCATGGGATAAGCCTGCAGAAGCTTGCCGCAGCGCTGCACGAGAAGGATCTACCGAAGACTGGATCGCTCAAGATCCCAATGTGCCTGTCAGCATTTGGTACCTCACCGATGCGCTGCATGTCGGCTTTCGAATTGTTCGTCCGTTGACCGAACCGACCGAAGAGGAGAAGAAGACGCTTTGGGATTACTCTGAGCCTATCCAGACAGAGCGACCGGTTCCTCTTGAACGCTAAATGATTAACCCGTTTCCTACTTAAGAAGGATGACCCTCTCCATGAATTCCGAGCAACCTGTATCGGCAACGTGTGCAAACCGACGCAACTTCATCAAGTCGACCACTTCATTGGCCGCTGCAGCAGGCGTGACATCGGCATTGGCGAGATCTGTCCACGCAGCTGAAGAGAATAAAATTCGAGTCGCACTGATTGGATGCGGCGGACGCGGAACTGGAGCTGCAGAGAATGCGCTGCAGGTCAACAACGGAGAAATCGAACTGACCGCAATGGCCGATGTTTTTGAAGAGCGATTGTCGAGCAGTTACGCGAAACTCAAGGAATCCTTCCCGAAAAAAGTAGATGTCCCCAAAGATCGGCAGTTTGTCAGCTTCGATGGCTACAAGAAAGCGATGGACACGCTTCGCCCAGGAGATGTGGCTATTTTGACTTCGCCCCCTGCGTTCCGCTGGGTGATGTTCAAATATGCGATCGAGAAAGGGCTCAATGTCTTCATGGAGAAGCCTGTGACGGTGGATGGCCCGAGCAGCAAAAAGATGTTTGAGCTCGGCAAACTCTCCGAGCAACGGAACCTTAAAGTGGGTGTCGGGCTGATGTGCCGACATTGCGTAGTGAGGAAGGAACTGCTTGACCGCATCCGCAATGGCGAGATTGGCGATCTCCTCATGCTGCGAGCCTACCGCATGGCCGGTCCGACGGGGTCTGCGGCCGTGACCAAGCAAGTCAGCAACATGAGTGAACTGCTTTATCAAATCCGCAACTTCCACGGATTTTTGTGGGCGAGCGGTGGTGCGGTGAGCGACTTCTTGATCCATAACATCGATGAGTGCTGCTGGATGAAAGAGGATTGGCCTGTCAAAGCCCAAGCATCTGGTGGTCGTCATTATCGCAACGATTGCGTCGATCAAAATTTCGATACCTACTCGATCGAATACACCTTCGGCGATGGGACCAAGATGTTTGTCAACGGACGAACCATTCCCGGATGCCGCAATGAATTCGCTAGTTATGCTCACGGGACAAAGGGTGCTGCGATTATCTCGGCTGCTGGACATTCCCCCGCCAAGTGCCGAATCTTCAAAGGGCACAACATGACCCGAGCGAATGTTCTGTGGGAAGGGCCGAAATCCGAACCGAATCCGTACCAGCTCGAATGGGACGACTTGATCAATGCAATCCGCAAAGATTTGCCCTATAACGAAGTGGAACGGGGCACAAAAGCGAGTTTGGTCACCAGCATGGGGCGAATGGCCGCACATACTGGCGTTGAAGTCACCTACGACGAGATGCTCAACTGCGAGCATGAGTTCGCACCCGAGCTTGAGGCCATGACTTTTGAGAGTGCAGCCCCCGTCCGTGCCAATGCGAACGGGCAATACCCGGTGCCACAACCAGGCCTAATCACCAATCGAGAATACGGCGACGCCTGATAACATCTGCCGCTGTTTTAACAAATCGCTTTTGCTGAGAATGATTTCGGGGTGGCTACTATTCCTTAGTAGCTACCTGCTCTCTCGCGAATGGATTGATGATCGTACGTTTTTTACCAACCCGATTCTCGGTAATGATCATCACTTTTGGCTTTGCATTTTCTTTGGATTGCGTATCTTCCTCGTCGCAACAGGGTGCGTGCGGATTGACGATCGTTACGGGAACAGACGCTCGTGTGTCCGCAGGAACAGGGTTGTAATTGGGGACCTGGCCTAGGAGCGGGAACGATGCGTAGGGACTCTCACCATACGGACGAACATATCGTTTGCCGTAATAGACTGGTGGATAAATGGAGAAGTAGGGTGGCGTCGGCAACCGATTTCGGAACGATGCCTGTGCACCCAAAGAATATCCGAACGGGAATCCGTACGCGGGGTCTAGAACTTGCGCGTGCGATACCTCGCAGGCACCAAAAGCAACCACTGCGACGAACACAAGAGTCTTCAATCGATTCATATTTGCCTCACAGAAGTTTAACCCCCACAACCTCCAGAGTAATCAAGGTCGTATCCGACTCAAGCACGAAGATTCCCTAGCGAGCGAATTGGCCATTAAAGGGATAAAATCGCAAGATCAAAACGAGAACATTCGAGTCGAGAGGAGTTGCTATCCAGCAAAGATGGAATTAGCGCTTGGCATTCGACGAGTGAGCCGAGTCCCCGAATCCGGTCGTGGGGGAGCGGAAAGCACTTCGTTCCTGCTTGCGGGCACAGTCGATGCATGTGGTTGCGTAGGGTACCGCTTGCAGGCGAGCCAATGGAATTGGTTTGTCGCAAACCTCGCAATTCCCGTAAATCCCTTCTCGGAAGCGGTTCAAAGCATCCTCGATCTGACTCAGTTCCCGGCTTTCGACCTCGACCAATTGGCTACTGATTTCGTCTTGAGCGGTGTCCATAGCCACGTCCATGACGTCGCCACCATCTTGCGAAAGGCTCTGCAAGAGGCTCATATCGCCGTCGAGGGCCTTGCGGATCGCTTCTCTGCGCAATAGTAGGACATCCCGCAATTTCGTCAGTGCTTCTTTCCTCGACATCACCCTCTCCTATTTGTTCGCGTCCCTCGACTGAGGAAACGACTTTTGACAACTATAGTACGCATGGCTATCGAAAATGTTCACGACTAGGAAAGTTTTATGGATTTTTCGTTATTTTAATTCGTCGCGATCGCTTGGTAATTCCCGTAACCCTCTTGCGGCTATAAGGTTGCGAAGGATCCGCGAGTCTGAGTGAGGAAGTCGCGGATTTGCATGCAAAAGCCGATTTTGACACCCTTAACTGGTCACTCAGTAATTCTAGGAACCCTGGGAGAAGTTTTCAGGAAGTCTTCCAGGCTGGTAGGACGATAGGTTCGCCGAGGTGGGTATCCACGTTTTTTATTGCATTTCTCTGCTTTGAAATAACCTATGACCATTCCGTCCATGAGTTCATCAGGCATGCGTGGTAAGGAAGCACGCCAAAGCGTTCCGCTGGGTCGTGTCGATTTGCTGTTAGACAGTGGCGAGGTTGAGCAATCCTGGGATATCGGACTGGGGAATTGGTCTGTTGGATCGTCGCCGCAATGCGGAATTTCAATTTCGGGGGATTCTTCGATTGCCCCCCGACACCTGGAACTGACGGTTGGAAAGAGGTACACGTTACTCAAGGCTCCTCATCCTATTGCGGTTGCGGGGCGAATTGTCCGTGAATTTCTAAT
>CAYXFO010000352.1:0-4770 GCA_964464255.1 uncultured Pirellula sp. | reverse complement strand
GCTCGAATAGTCCTCCCTCACCGTCCCCCACTGTCGCTCCGAAAGATAAGCCCCCCAACGCTGCCAATTGGCAGCGCGCGATTTGGAATCCTGCAGTCGAAGATACTCATCAGTCTGTTCGATAGTGCGTTCGTTCATGGAAATTCTCGGCCTTGTGTTACTCCCAGAGAAACGCTCTTCAACCGCACGCGGTTAGCCTCCGATTCGCGATAGTAGTCGCAATGAGCCAGAAGCCGACTCGCCTCCTCATCGATCATGATCGTAACGTCTGGATGGAGCTGCAAAACCGATGCAGGAACCATGGATGTGACTGGCCCTTCGATCGCATCGCGAATCGCGCGTGCTTTGGACTCGCCCGAGGCGATCAGCAAGATCGAGCGGGCGCTCATGATCGTTCCTATCCCCATGGTGATCGCCATGGTGGGAACTTGGTCCATGCTGTCGAAGTAACGTGCGTTGTCGCTTCGCGTCTGCCGCGTCAATGTCTTGACCCGTGTGCGCGAAGCCAACGAAGAACCGATCTCATTGAATCCGATGTGACCATCGGACCCGATACCTAGAATCTGGTAGTCGATGCCACCTGCCTCCTCGATTTGCCATTCGTAATTGGCGGCTGCTTCGTTCAGATCCTCCGCGCACCCATCTGGCAGATGAGTATTCTCGCGCGCGATGTCGATGTGGTCGAACAAATGCTCCTGCATGTAGGAATGGTAGCTGCGTGAATCCGAGGAAGAGAGTCCGACATACTCGTCGAGATTGAACGTGGTCACACTCTGAAACGAAATCTCTCCCGCACGAAAGTGTTCAATCCACTGACGATACAGGCCGACCGGCGTTCCCCCTGTAGCCAGTCCGAGCACCACGCGGCCCAACCGCTTCCCATGCCTGTTGGCCAATAAACCACAACGCTCCAATGATTCTTTGCCTGCCACGCGTGCCATCTCGGCGGCGGAATCCAGAATGACTACTCGCACAAATGGAACCCATCTTTTCGGTGAGGAAATCAACTCGGCTCAGACTGAAATCAAGCCACGACCTGACAGTATGGCTGGGCACAATCCCTTCAGGCAAGAGACCAACCCCTCGTTTCACTCAGGAATCGATCGACTACACTGGAGTCGAATTCAGAAAAACCGTTTTGGAAAGCATTTACGATTACGGAGCTTGAGATGCAGTCCCTCTCCTGTTGGTTTCGCACGCCACGCCAAGCCCTGGCTGGCCTCATCCTCGGTATCAGTACCCTGGGAATTGGAATCGCCGTCATCGATTTTTCTGTCGCCACGGGAGAGCAAGATGGGGTGCAGTCCTCCTCAGGAAAAACCAAGATTTACGAGCAAATGCCGGAAACGGCCCCTGTGCAGGCGACAGACAACTCGGCCGATCAGAGCACCCGGAACTCGTTGCGAGACCGAGCTTTGGCCGAAGGACCGAAGCCTCTTTGGATTTGGGGAGAGGATCCCAATCGCCGCTATGTGATCCGCAAGAAGTTCAATGTCCCTGCGATCACGTCTGCTTGGCTTGCGGCGACATGCGACAACAGCATGGCGATCGATATCAATGGGCAACAAGTCGCCGCAAGCGACACTTGGGAAGAAGCTCTGATCGTCGATTTGAGTCGTCTACTGAAGCCGGGGGAAAACGAGATCTCGTTCCAGGTTCAGAATGCGGGCGGCATCGCTGGCTTGGTCGCAAAATTGGCGATCATCGATCCTCAAGGCAAAGTGACCACGATGGAAACGGGCGAGGATTGGCAAGCGGCACCTCAAAACAAACCCGACACATTCGGTTCGGCCAAGAAGATCGCAACCTATGGCGACAATCCGTGGGGCAACGTTTTGGCTCCCGAACGATCTTCGCAAGGAACCGGCTTCAATCTGCTTCCAGGCTTTACGATCGAACGCCTCTTTCGTGTACCCAAGGATGAGTTGGGCTCGTGGGTCGCAATAACCTGCGATCCCAAAGGGCGATTGATTGCAAGCGATCAAGAGAACAAAGGCTTATTCCGCATTACACCACCCAAGGTCGGCAGCAACGAACCAACGCGCGTTGAAAAACTGAAGGTCGATTTTTCGGGGGCTCAAGGTCTACTCTTTGCTTTCGATAGCCTCTACGTTTGCGTCAATGGCGGCAAGGGGAGCGGCCTTTATCGCCTAAAGGATACCGATGGCGATGATCAGTTCGATGACGTGGTCTTATTGAAAGGACTTCGCGGTGGTGGCGAGCATGGGCCGCACGCGTTGCGTCTGTCTCCCGATGGCAAATCGATCTATGTATGTTGCGGCAACCATACCCTGCCACCCGTGGATCGAATATCCAACGCACCTCCACAAACGATGGGGGGCGCAAGGTCGGAGATCCTGCAGGCGAAACTTCCCGATGGCTACTCCAGCAGAATTGCACCCAATTGGGACGAAGACTTACTGCTGCCTCGCCAGTGGGATGCAAATGGACATGCTGCAGGCATCCTCGCACCTGGAGGTTGGATTGCCAAAACAGATCCTGAAGGCAAGGCCTGGGAAATGGTCAGCATCGGTTACCGCAATCAATACGATTTCGCCTTCGATACTGCAGGAGAAATGTTCGCCTACGATGCAGATATGGAATGGGACATGGGAGCCCCATGGTATCGACCAACGCGCGTTGTCCATGCAACCAGCGGTAGTGAATTTGGATGGAGAAGCGGGACGGGTAAGTGGCCAGGGTACTATTTGGACAGCCTGCCAAGTCTCGTCGATATCGGTCCAGGTTCACCCGTCGGCGTCGAGTTTGGAACGGGAGCGAAATTCCCGCAAAAGTATCAGCGTGCACTGTTCGTTTGCGACTGGACCTTTGGAACGATGTATGCCATTCATACCAAGCCCGAAGGCGGTAGCTACACCGCTACCAAGGAGCAGTTTCTATCTCGCACCCCCTTGCCACTCACGGATGTGGTTATCGGAACCGATGGCAATCTGTACTTTACGGTGGGAGGTCGAGGTACTCAGTCGGAATTGTATCGTGTTCGGTATGAAGGTCCCGAATCGACAGCACCCGCGCCAGCGTTGGAATTGACGGCTGAGCATCGAATCCGTCGCGATTTGGAACAGTATCACACCGACACATCCTCGAACGCAGATGCTGCCTCCCAGCAACTCCTATCAAGACTGAATCATCCTGATCGTCATGTTCGTTATGCCGCGAGAGTGGGTTTGGAACGGCTTCCTGCATCCCTTTGGGCCCCGCGAATTCTCAGCAGTTCGGATCCGCAGACGCTAATCACCGGCGGTGCCGCAATTGCTCGTGTTGGCGACCCATCCCTGCGAACTCCGTTGTTGGAACGAATCGGGTCGATCGATCCACAGCGATTGAGTCCGAACCAACGGTTGGAACTTGCTCGGACGTTGCAACTGATTCTGATTCGTTTAGGGGCACTCGATGACAGCCTTCGCACCGCGATGATTGAAAGGATCGATCCGATGTTCCCATCGGGCGACGAAACGCTGGACCGCGAATTGGCGATCCTGCTCGCATATCTCGACAGTCCATCGCTACCTGGCAAGATCCTGCCGATCCTGGAACGTGAACGACGATTCACCGAAGCGGATTTCACCGACATCCTTCAGCGCAACCGGGGTTACGGCGCATCGATCGCAGCCATGCTCGACAATCAACCCGACCTTCAGCAATTTCACTATGCATTTGTGCTTCGCAATGTTCGATCGGGCTGGACACTCGATCAACGCAAGGCCTATTTCCAATGGTTCCAGAAGGCACAGGGTTGGAAGGGTGGTGCCAGCTATGAGAAGTTCCTGATCAACATTGCCAACGATGCATATGCATTGTGCAACGATCAAGAACGATTCACATTGGAAGCCCTCGGCTTACGCAAAACCGCATCTATCCCTAAGACCCTTCCATCAGCCGAAGGACCTGGCCGCAAATACACGACGGAGGAGATCGTGTCCTGGGTTCCGGAGCGGATGAAGGACCGCAATCTCGAGCGTGGCAAAAAAATGTATGCTGCAGCTCGGTGCGTCGTCTGCCATCGATATGGAGGAGACGGTGGAGCGACCGGTCCGGATCTGACACAGGTCGCTGGTCGTTTCTCACCTGCGGATTTGATCGATGCGATTATTCGCCCGAGCCAAGTCATCTCCGATCAATACAAGACGATGGTTCTGCAGACAAAAGATGGAGAAGTCTACACCGGTCGAGTCGTCAATGATGTTGGCGGCAAGATCACGATCGTTACGGATCCGGAGGATGCAACGAAAACCGTGACGATCGATCGAAGCGAAATAGAGAACGAGAGGGTATCGAAGGAATCGCAGATGCCAGCGGAACTATTGGATAAACTCAACGAAGAGGAGGTCCTCGATTTGCTTGCCTTCCTACTATCCCGAGGTAAAGGGAACTAGAAAGGGAACTAGGACATGCATTGCAAAAAGGGAACTAGGACATGCATTGCAAGATGAAAAGGAGGGAACTAGGGGAACTAGGACATGCATTGCATGATGAAATGCTAGCAACGGTCACGTCGCAACAGATGGTTCCGTCTTTCGGAAGCTAAGGTCGAACTTGGACATGCATTGCACAATTTTGCATGATTAAATGCTAGCAACGGTCGCTTTGCAACAGATGGTTCTGTCCTTCGGATGCTAACACATACTGTGTGGTTGATGAGGTCATCGGTCCTGGATATCTTGGCGTGCCTTCTAAGTCCGCTTTTGCCCGAAGGGAGGTACTTCGCAATGACCCAACCACGTTCGAAAATTGTCAATCCCAGCGTCA
>CAYXFO010000351.1:0-4798 GCA_964464255.1 uncultured Pirellula sp. | reverse complement strand
GCGTTTTGTTGTTGGCACGCGAGCATCAGCAAGCGGGAGACTTCAATCGACATGCTTTCGGCGGTCTTGACCAAGCCTCGTCCTCGGCAACACGGGCAATCCTCGTAGACGCTCCGTTTGAAACTGGGACGGATTCTTTGTCGAGTCATCTCAATCAATCCGAAAGGACTGGTTCGAAGAATTTTGGTTCGAGCGCGGTCCCGTTTCATGGCATCGCGGAGTGATTTCTCGACCTTTCGTCGATGTGATTCCTTCCGCATGTCGATGAAATCGTTGACGATCACCCCTCCGAGGTCACGCAGGCGCAATTGCCTCGCTATCTCTTTAGCGGCAGAGAGATTGAGGTGAAATGCATTTTCCTCGGCGTTCTCTTCGTTGCCCCGGAAGTTGCCGCTGTTGACATCGATCGCGACCAGAGCTTCTGTCGAATCGATCACGATCGAGCCACCCCCTTTAAGGGGAACGATGCGCTGATGGATCTTGGCGATTTCCGCTTCCAGTTTGTACCGATGGAAAAGGGGTTCGCGGTTGTCGTAGAGTTGAATTCGATTGCAATAGCGAGGCATCACCAGTTCCATGAATTCCTTGGCTCGATGAAATGCGTCCGGGTGATCGACTACGATCGAATCGATATCTTCGGTGAACGTATCTCGAATCGTTCGTATCATGATGTCGCTCTCCTCGTAGACATCGCATGGTCCGGGTTGATTCTTGATGCGCCGCACGAGGACTTTCCAAAGCCTCAGCAAGTAGGCAACGTCGCGAGACAATTCTTTGCGTGTTCTCTCTTGCCCTGCCGTCCGGACAATAAAGCCGACCCCTTTGGGTATGTTGAGTTCCAGCATGGTCGCCTTGAGTTTTCGGCGCGCGTCTTCATCTTCGATCTTTCGGCTCACACCGACACGCCCCAAAGAGGGCATCAAAACCAGGTAGCGACCGGGGATGCTGATGTAAGTCGAAAGCGTTGGGCCCTTCGTGCCGATACCTTCCTTGATCACTTGAACGAGCACTTCATCGCCGCGTCGGAAGATTTCCTGGATTGGGGGTTTGAAGCGAGGTCTGCCGCTGCGGAGCCGTCCGGTGCGTGGCGGTCGATTGCCGCCTTTGCGATGGTTGCCTTCCCGGCTCTCGCCGTTTCGATCGTCAACTTCTTGGTCTCCATCCTCTTGATCGTCATCGTCGTCGTCGTCGGACCTGCGACCATCCATGATCTCTGCAGGGTCATACCCGGCTTGACGAAAGTATTGGGGTTCAATGTCGCTGATGTGCAAGAACCCGTTCCGACCGACGCCGAAGTCGACGAATGCGGCTTGGATGCTGGGTTCGATATTAACAATCTTTCCCTTATAGATATTTCCGACCCAATTGTTTTGACTGGTTCGCTCTGTGTAGAGTTCTTCGAGGGTTCCGTCTTCGAGCAACGCAATGCGGCATTCCTCCGTTTGCGAAACATTGATGAGCATTTCCTTTTTCATCGGTTTGTTGTGTTCCTTTTTAATTTTTTTGGCTGTATCGGTTTTGTACGTTGGTTCGATCATGCTTGCAGCACGATCTCGGGCACGAGCCCTGCAAGTTGGTTCATCAGGAAAGCTTCGACTTCCCGTGCGGTGCTCAATCGAAGGGCTCGCCATGCCATGGCTTCGCACTGGCCGATCGTCACCGATCGAATCGCTTTCTTGATGATTGGAATCGCAGCTGGAGTGAGACTCAGCGTTCGGATCCCCATTCCGACCAGGAGGAGGGCGTGAGCGGGGTTATTGCTCATTTCGCCGCAGACACTGGTCGATTTGCCCCGCTCGGAGACGATTTGATGGGTCCGTTGGATCAATCGCAAGACAGCGGGGTCGCACGCTTGATAAAGGTCGGCTACCGCATCGTTGCTGCGGTCGACGGCCAGCGTGTACTGGGTCAAGTCGTTGGTACCGATACTGACGAAATCGATTTCGTCGATAAAGCGGTCCAACATTAGCACTGCAGCCGGCACCTCAACCATCATGCCGACTTGCACCGCGCACGGAATGTGCACTGCTTCCGCAAGCAGGTCCTCAGAGACCGAGCGGAGCAGGAATCGTGCGCTTCGAAGTTCATCGAGCGTTGTCACCATCGGGAACATAATGCGACAATCGCCAGCGCAGGCCGCACGGAGTATCGCACGGACTTGAATCCGAAACAGGGCGGGATTGCGCAGGCTCAATCGGATGGAGCGAAGCCCCAAGAAGGGATTGTTCTCTGGTTCTTCGGGTCGAACCAACCCCATCTTGTCGGCCCCGAGATCCAGAGTGCGAATCACTACAGGTCGGCCTTGCATATCGCGCACAACTTGTAGGTAAGCCTGATAGTGTTCTTCTTCCGTCGGCTCGGAATCGTGTCCCAGATAGAGGAATTCGGTGCGGTAAAGCCCGACTCCATCAGCGCCCCGATCCAAGCACGTCTGGGTCTCTTGCGGGAACTCGACATTGGCCATCAGTTCGATTCGCACTCCATCGCTCGTCGTGGCTGGCAGATCGCGGATTTCTTGCAGCTGCTCTGCGATGGATTGTCGAGTTCTGCGTCGCTGGAGATATCGATCGCGTGTCGCATCGTCTGGCGAAACGATGATGAGGCCCAGGTTGCCATCGACGATGACTTCTTCCCCCGACCGTATGTAGTGAAGGAAGTTTCCGACACCGACAACGGCGGGTATCTCCATTCCGCGAGCGACAATCGCCGTGTGGCCGCCAGGTCCACCTGCCTCGGTGCAAATGCCGAGCACTTTAGATGCGTCGAAACCTGCAGTCTCGCCAGGGGTCAAATCATGGCTGACAACGATCGCTTCATGGGGAAGCTCATGTATCGTCGCGGTTGGCTTGCCGGAGAGGGACTCCAAGAGCAACCTTTCCACATCCCCAACGTCGGAAGCTCGATCCGCGAGGAACGATGAACTGGCGCGACGAAAAGCAGCGGCGTACTTCGCGAAAACCTGGCTGACGGCATAGTCTGCTGAGTAGTGCTTTCTCCGAATCAACTGCTCCATCTCGGAGTGGATCCGTGGATCCAGTAGCATTTGTTGCTGTGCCGAGAAGATTTCCCCGAGTCGATGCCCCCAAGAAGCCGTCGTCTTGTCCCTGCTCGCTTCGAGTTTGGCGTTGGCCAGTTCGACAGCGACCCCTAGACGTTCCCATTCGCCGTCGGATTCTTCCGGGGAAACCAAGCACCGCGCAATACTGTATCCTTCGCGGTCGAAAACCAGTGCTTTTCCGATCGCGACACCGGGTGAGACCGCGATGCCTTGCAGTTCGAGCATTCTTGCGTGCACATCGAGCGTGTTGACCGTATCGGGCAACATCGACTGGGATGTGTTCCTAGGGTTGTTGTATGTTGGATTGATTTTCGTTGAACTGAGACTCAAACAGATGCGAGATGGCTGCGATTGCAGCATCCGCGTCTGGACCTTGAGCCCTGAGTGTTAGCTCGCACCCTTGCATAGCGCCTAGGGTGAGGAGACTGATAATCGAGCGGCAATCAGCGATCTGACCCTCTCGTTCGAGTTCGATCGTTGACTGAAATCCGACTGCGGTTCGAACCAATTTGTCTGCGGGTCGCATATGCAAGCCCTCGGAGTTCAAAACTTTGACGGTTCGGTGCAGCATGCCTTGACTCATATCGAGACCATCATGAGCCGAATTGACTGCGATCTGCTTCTTCGAGCAACTGCTGGATGTCTTCGGCAGTTGTCGATTGACGCAGAAATCGGCAAAACTGGTCATCCCGGAGTTGGCGGGAGATGTTTTCCAACGCCCGCAGATGATCGCCAGGACGGTCTGGGGGAGAAACCAGAAGGAAGAAGAGAGATGCCTTTTGCCCGTCCAAAGACTCGAAATCGAGTCCTTCTGCACTGACGCCTACGGTTCCGACCAGTTTTTCGACACTCGCATGCTTGGTATGCGGGACGGCTACGCCGCGACCGATGCCGGTGCTGCCTAACTCCTCCCGCTTCATGATTGCCCGGACGATGTCTTCTTGGTCATGGGAGCTGATGTCCCCCGATGCGACTAAGGCTCCTACCAACTCCTTGATAACGCCTTCCTTGGTGTTGGAAGACAATTGGGCACGAATCGCCTTGGGCGAAACAAATACGGAAAATTTCATGGATAAGGAAATCCTCAATGATCTCTAAAGCCCATCGCGAGCCATTGAAACTTCGCGATAGAACCCATGGATTGGAAAAGTTTTGGCACCTCGAACAGGCTGCGGAGACGTGGGTGGGCGGGTTAGTTCGCGTCTCCGTCGGCATGCCGGTGACTAGGGCCCTTGTGATCGGTCACCTTTTCTTTGTGCTTGCGTACCTGCTGCTCCACTTTACCAAGGGCGGAATCCAAAGCGGAAAGGACGGTATTCGCCTCGGCAATTGCAACGAAATCTGGAGCGTGCTCGGCTGAAACATTGATTTCCACGGACGGCCGCTCCGTTTTTCCCAAATCAACAATCACATCAATAGCATTGATGCGATCGAACAGTCGGCGGATCTTGTCGACTTTCTCGACAATGATCTTTTGATCCTCCGACTTGAGGTGGCCATGACGAGCGGAAACGTTGACTTGCACTGATAATCTCCAGTGGTGCAAACAGGGACTGAAGCACAATTGAATTCGGGATTGTAGCGATTTCCGAGAAACACCACAAATCCCCGTCAGGGTAAGGATTTACAAGAATTCTCGCTGACTCGAAAACAAAGTGACGAAATCCGTGTTCACAAGAAAGTCGGGTAGGAAGCGACTATAATCATGACAAGTTTCCTTTGGTCAACCTCCGTCGACAC
>CAYXFO010000350.1:0-4832 GCA_964464255.1 uncultured Pirellula sp. | reverse complement strand
GCCATGTATGGCACTCGGCCCATCCGCGTCGAGAAACGCCTGACGAGCAGTAAGCTACGAGTGGCTGGCACCTAACTGAACAGGGGCAAAACCCAAGGTTCTGACAGTACAACGGACTTTCCTGCGTCTGGTGTTCACTGCGACCGACTGGAAGTCCGTCGTACATGAAGATCGCTGGCATCAGGCGGCGCGGACGCCTCGGCATTTTTGAGCCCAGACAATCCATTGCGAGGTTTTATTCGAGTCCGGAGGATTGCCGCCACGAAGATATCTCTGACCGGAACGGGAATTCGCTATGTCCGTCACGGCCTCATACAAGGCATCCGCGTCCGCGTTGGCAACCAACTCCGCAGTCGTGTAGCCCGCGGCCACCAGTAACTGAGCGTCCAATCCTCGCAGATTCGGAATGCGACAAACGAGCATTGCTTGCTGTTGCCATTCGGCCACAGTTTCGGTGGTCACGTGCTTGTCCTTCAGCGCCGCCGCGATCGCTGCGGCATCGGCTGCAATTAAATCTCCCACCGTCGATACATTCACAACCGCCAATCGTTCGGCCATCCGTGTACCGATCGTTGGCGCATCGACAACCGGACTCGTCAGTTCCAAATAAAAACGTCGCTGAACTACCGGTGCAGTCACCCGCGAACCTTTTCTTCGCTTGAGTCGTCCAGCTTTTCCGACTTTCTTGCTGCGAACAACCACTGGTATTGTTGGACTTTCAGCCGGAACCGCGGCAATACTGTCCAGCCATCGTCGCAGTCGGTAGCGTTCCGCTTCTGTTCCCATTGGCAACAATGAGCGTCCAGAGTCACTGCTGAGGAACCGCTCCACTCGCCGCGCCAGATCGCGTGGATCCGCGCCTCTCAATTCCCTTGCCGAATCAATACCGCAGGAGACCAACACTTTGGCATCAAACGATCGCAGAAGGGGCGTGCGGCACATCAAGTCAATAATGCTGCAGACGCGACGCAACGTTCCCAAATCCCAGCCAGCCGCAGCCGCGGCTCGATGGCCATCGGTCTTGATCAGGTCGACCGCACGATGCAATCCAATACGATGAAATCGCTCGGCGATCTCCATGGAAACGCCCGGCACATGCTCAAGCGGACTTTCCAACGATAGAAAATGCTTCTTGCCGTCGACATGATAAACAAGGGGTTGCACCGAAGTTTTCGATGTGTCCGGAACAGGTTGCCACCATGTGTCCTGCTGAATCTCGTCCGAGAGGCCGGAGAGTTGTCGATTGATTTCTTGCAACGGAGCTGCGTTGCTGCCGACATCCGCCGCGCCATATTGAACGACTGGGGCACGATCCAGGACTGGAAGCACCCCCAAGTCGGTATCGCTATCGATGACATACTGGGGCTTCGCATATCGAAGGTTTTCATGAACCCTTGCAACCGAGCCACCGTGTGCAACACAACGTCTCGCAACAAATTCATCTTGAGTTGCCAACAGGATCTGTCGACCATCGCGCGCTACGCCAGCCAAGACATGGAGCAGTTGCTCCAGAGGTTCGCCACGGAAACCATCGAGCGAATTTTCAAGGACCAGAGGCAAGCGTCCGATGCGCGGTGAGGCTGCAGTCGCGATCGCAAGCCGGATAGCGAGATCAACAAGTCTTCGTTGTCGCGTTGCAGCAGCGGGGACTTCGCGATCCGCCCAAGGATTTGTGTTTGCTCGATCGGTAGTACCGACGGAATGCCCCGTACCCAAATAGGACTCGCCTGCATCGGTAGCCAGATAAGATGCTTCCACTGCCCAGGGTGGCAACTGGCGAACGGCCCCAGCCGTAAGTTCCTTGAGGAATTTTTCTGCAACCGGGATCAACGATCCCTCGGCGCTTCTGCGATAGGGAGATCGCGTCTTCAAATGCGATTGAACCTCAGCAAGCCGACGATGCCACTGGGATCGACGATCCCATCGCTTGATCATCTCTTCAGCGTGTGCGAGTTGTTGGCGAAGTTGGGAATCATCCCATGGGGCGGCAGGTGGATGAGCCGACGCTGCCAAAGCCTGTTGCCGCGCAACGTGCGTCAATTCAGCGAGCAATCGTTCACGTTCGATAGTCCACCATGTTCGATCATGATCGACACTCTCACCATCTCGAAGGCGATCGAGCAGTTGTCGCTCCTCGTCTTTCAGTTGCTGGTATCCCTCATCGGGTTGTGTACGAGCCGTGGTATGAACTCCCAAACGGCTAGCCGCCCACCAAAGCTTCTCCGGCGATACCTGACCAAGAGGCGAGCAGAAAACCAAAGCAAGAATGTCGCTCCGCAGATCATCCCAGCGACCATCCTCTTCATCCCCTTCCCAAAACAAATTGCCGATACCCCGAATCCGTTCGACATCGTCCTGGTAAATCGGTCGATCGGAGGGATGCAGAGGAGAATGCACATAACGCGAAGGAATAATCGGTGCCCCCCCAGAGCAAGCGATCATCCGCAAATGTCCCGAGGCATCGACCCACGTCATCGATCCATCGATGGCTTCGAACTCGGAATCCTCGAGTTCTGTAAACGACTCGCCTCGAAACAGGACATGACGCACAAAGCGGGAAACTAAAGAGTTTGCCGAGGCGATCGGTGAATAAACCGCATTCAAGCCGCCACCCAGCGGGCCAACTTGATATTGCGATGCGGAATTCTTCTTGTCGATATCCAATCGAACCAAATGCATTGCTAGGGCTCCTCCCTCTGCGAACCTGCTTTCAAACGGCGAGCGATCCATTGCTCTGCCATGGGTCGAAAGAAACCTAGCACACGAGGGTAGTCTGGGTAAATAGCAGAAACGAGTCGATTCGCATAGGATATGGGCGTAGCTAGCAATCGCTTGAAACGTGCCGCTTCCCATAAGCTCGGAGAACCTTAGATGCTCGAAGTGCAATCCTCGCAAAAAAGAGACTTTGATCGCGATGGATACATCCTGTGTCGATCGCTGTTTGATGCCGAGGAGATGACGGCTCTTCTAGCTTTCGCTCGAGGGGACCGTCAATTGGCTTCGGAAGCGTATGTTCGCCGCGATGCAACCGGAGGAGAAAGTCGGCTCGCGGTGCGCAATGATCTCGATGATGATTCTCCCTATACAGCGATTGTCCGATCGCATCGCGTGGCAGGGATGATGTCGATTCTGCTCGGGGATGAGATCTACCACTATCATCACAAAATGATGCTCAAGGAGCCGCGTGTTGGTGGCGCTTGGGAGTGGCACCAGGATTACGGTTACTGGTATAGCAATGGTTGCCTCTATCCCGACATGGCGAGTTGCTTGATCGCAGTCGATCGGGCTTCGAAGGAGAATGGTTGCCTGCAGGTGCTCCGGGGATCGCACCATATGGGACGCGTCGATCACGCGACGACCGGTGATCAGAAGGGTGCGGATCCGACACGCGTTGCCGAAGCGATGAAGCGGCACGAGCTGGTCTATTGCGAGATGGAGCCTGGGGATGCATTGTTCTTTCACGGCAACTTGCTCCACTGCTCAAGCCGCAATGATAGCGAAAACCCGCGTTGGTCCTTAATCTGCTGCTACAACACACGGCACAACGATCCGTACATCGCCAACGGACGGCATCCCAACTACTTACCGCTCGAACTGTGGTCGGACCAGCATGTCCGCCAATCGATCCTTCATCGCGCTTAAGTCTCAATACGGGGATCCTCAACGATCATGGTCAAGATGGCACTGCTGGGATGTGGTTTGATCGGTCAGTTCTACACCCGAGCTCTGATGGGAAATCGACGTCGCGACTCGATATGCATCGCTTACTCGCGAACACAAGCCCGTGCCGATGCATTAGCGGCTCAATGGAATATCCCTCGTACGACGACATCGATGATCGAGGCGATTCATGATTCAGAGGCCGAACTGGTAGTTGTAGCAGTCCCCAATCACATGCATGAAGAGGCGGTCTTAGCAGCAGCGGCGGCATCGAAGGGAATTCTGTGCACCAAGCCGCTTGGCAGGAATTCAGCCGAAGCATGGCGCATGGTGCAAGCGGTCGAAAAGGCCGGCGTCTTCCACGGTTATCTTGAGGATTTGGTTTATCCGCCCAAAACCCTCAAGGCTCTGGAGACCGTTTCCGCGGGTGCTCTTGGGAAAATACTTTGGGTTCGTTCTCGGGAAACGCATCCCGGTCCGCATAGCGCATGGTTTTGGGAGCGTGATTTGGCTGGCGGAGGAGCCATCGTCGACATGGGATGCCACTGTATTGAGATCGCTCGCAACTTCATCGGCAAACGTGTTCGACCGGTCGAAGTCGTCTGCTGGGGCGCGACCCAGGTTCACCCCATCGATAGCGAAGATCACGCGGTGGGGTTGGTCCGATACGAGAACGGCGCCTTGGGACAGTTCGAAGTGAGTTGGACATTCCGTGGAGGGATGGATTTGCGAGATGAAATTTCTGGAACCGAGGGAACCATCTGGCTGAACCATTGGCTTCGCACCGGAATCGAAGTCTTTACCGCAGCAGGGAGTTCCAAATACGTTTCCGAGAAGTCCGAGAGTTCAACCGGTTGGCTATTCCCGGTCGGAGACGAAGCCAGCGCGCTTGGGTACACCGAGATGTTTGACGACATGCTGACCGCCTACGAAACCGGTTCCACACCCAGGGAAACGTTCTATGACGGGTATGTAGTCAACGCAATCGTGGACGCTGCGTATCGTTCGATTCCATCCAAACGCTGGGAACCCGTCCAACTGCAGCAGTGGCGAGGCGATGATCAGACTTCGGCTGACGCTTCTCAGGAACTGATCGACAAAAAAGAGGAGGTTATCAAAAAGGAAGTCCTACCCGACGGAACAACGCGTTGGATCGTACGCGACCGAGAGAC
>CAYXFO010000349.1:0-4866 GCA_964464255.1 uncultured Pirellula sp. | reverse complement strand
ACACAGTGGGGGCTTGTGTTTGACAGATTTATCCATGAAGGCGCTCTAAGCTTATATATTGGATGGAAAATCGACTGAGGCGATGCGTACCCCGGATACCAGAACAATCAGCACAAAAAGCAAAGCGACAGCAGACCACACGAGCACAAATAGTCCCAAAGTCGTCCAGAATCGATTGTAGGCTAGAAACGTTGCATGTAGGGAGGTGACTGAAGGCTGGATTTGCAGCACTTGCAGACGCGATGTAACGCGTATCAATAAGATACTGACGAATAGCCAAACTACACAGCTAACCAACTGGATGAGCGTTGCAACCACGGGCACCGCTTTTGCAGGCCCGCTACCAGAAGATGAAATCTCCAAAATGAATAAAACGGCACTGCCGATCGCTCCTAGTACTCCAAGCACTATACCAAAGATACCCAGGAACAACATCCAGCCTCGAGACTTCATAATAGTAAGAGTGATTTCTGCGATGGCCTGATCACTCCAGGCTTTTGTGTCGAGCGCCTCGTTATCCGTCTTCTTGGAGAACGCTCTCTCGCCCATGCCAAGGAACCATTCAGGCTTAATGGCTTGTGCCTCAAGCCAGTTCGCCATACCTTCCTTCCAGACCATGGTATCCTTACCTACTTTACCCTTTGCAATCCATGCAAGGATACCATCTTCCTCCACAGGACCCTGATTGACGCCGTCGAAGTTTGCAAACCACTGGGATGCATTCCCCTTGTTGTCTTGTGTTGAAGCCTTCTTGGACTCGGATACCATCGAATTCGTGCGGGTTCGACTGGTCGCGAACAATTCCTCATAAGTCTCCGCCAAACTCCAGGTCGCCCCATCTGGAGACAATTCGTGCTGACGCGTGATTTGGCCACGCTTAACCATCTCTATAGCTTTTTCGCTCGTGAAGGGGCCTAGCACTCGCCCCTTGAAACGCAAGTAATATCGATCCTCAGACATTCAAACTGCCTTCACTTCGTTTTGGGATTGGCTCGAATCCAGAACAGCGGTCTTCCCGGAACCCATTCATTTTTGTTGCCTTGGAGTTCCCCGACTCGATCCCGTACGAAACCGACCTCCACCACTCGCCCTCGTCCAGCATTTACCGAATCTTGGGATACCACAACGAGCGTACCGTCAGGGATATCCCCGCGATAGAGTGACGAAGCAACAGCCCCCGTGCTGTCGCGGAGCAAGGATCCAGCCCACATGAGCCTTGCTTTCGACAGTCCCTGAAATGCCGCCACCTCCTCGTTGAGGGATTTCCCCAATTCCTTTTTGGCTTCCTGAAACTCAGAAAACAAGTTTTCATTCATCCGGTCATTTGTCTCCATTTCGGTATACCAACGTCCGCGTATCTCAGACGTTTTGAACAACTCATTCTGGAGCTTTGCAAGCGCCCTCATCATGGTTGAGCTTCCATCCTGCGCGGTATTGCTGATGCGAGCGAGCAACAACTCCTTGATTTTACTATCCACCTTCGGCGCAGTAACGATTTGGTCTAAAAACTTCATCCATTCATTTTCCCAGTCGGCCAGAATCGACTTCCGAGAGTTCTTGAGATCGCGGATCAGGGTCCGAATGAACTGCCTTGGTTCATCGCTGATCGTCACCATCCCCCTAAAGTCGCGATTGGATACGCCACCCTCAGCGTCACTGATTACGGGTATGTTTGTCAGCGAATTGGATGTTGTGCGTCTGATGGTGTCAGAGACCTCGGCAACCGCGTCGTAGTGGATGAAGGATCGCACTCCTTTGGAGCTCTCTAGGGTTACAATTTCCAGGATAACCGAGTCCTCCAGGTTCTCGATAACGTTGTCGAGAAGTTCTTCGCGGGTGGAGTATGACTCATATTTTTTCTTGTAGATAGCTACGGCCTCCTGGCCCGGCAAACCATCTAATGTTTGCATGGCTCGGTCGCATCGTTCCACCATCGTCGCAGCTTTACTTGGCTCTAGCTTTCCCGTAACCTGAAGAACCGCGTCATTACACCAACTGTTCCATTCCTCGACGGATTGCCATAAGTCCTTTTCTTTCAACGACTCCATAAACTCCAAGCTGAGAGAATCGGACGGCATGGCATCGATGAACCTTTGCAATTGCGTCTGATGTTCACGAACCGTCGATCCAGCTCGAATCCCGACGAGTAAAGTTTGCTTCTGAGCCATCTCACGCCGTTGCTTGCGTACCGAGTCACGCAGGCTGGTAGCCTTGGAAGTCGTAACATCGATGATCTGCCTCCCCGCGATCATCGCTCTCGGGAATCGATTGAGCATACTTTTGAGTTCGACAAGCATATTATCCAACTCCGTCTCGTCGATCGAGGACAAGGTACTGTTTTGGATTCGCTCCAAATCGGCATCGATCTTTTGCAGTTCAATCTTCAGTGAACGAAACTCCTCTTCCGCGAGGGTTTGTTGATGCCGTTCAAAGCGAGCGCGAACACCTGCAATGCGAGATTTCTCAGTGTCTGTCTGTACAGCTTTCTCGGCAACGATGATCTTGTTTACATCTAACGACTCTACGGGCTCTACATCTGCCGCGTCAATCAACTTGACGACGTCTTCACTCCTCTTTTTCTCCTCAGCCAGTCGCATCTCTAAACTCGCCGTCAGCGAGGCAATTTGCGGGGAGTTGGCAACCGCGGGTGCTTGAGACTGAATCGTTGTGTAAATCGACTGAGCCTCGGCGTACTGTTCTTTATCAATTAACTCCGAAAGCTTGGCAACCGTATCCGAGACCGCAAGTTGATAATTACGGTTCCAATACCAAAGACCACCGGCAACCATCAGGGTCAAAGTCGCCGCGACGATGCTCGATATCGCCAAGACCTGTCTGCGTCGATCGGCTTGCTGAATCTCACGCAATCGGGCGTCGAATCGGGTCTCAAGCAGCGGATCGATGCCAAGTTGCAAGGAAACGATGGTTTGGTAAGCCCTTTGCAATTCCCCTTCATCGATTTTGGGCTGCTTCAAAAGAACGTCCAATTTCGAGCAGAGCATTTCATGTTCTTGGATTCGCTCTCTTTCTTGATTTCTCTCGTTGATCCACTCCAGGGCAGGTGCAACTTCGTCGAGTAGATTCCTGGGTGGCGGTTTTTGCAACTCTCGAAGTATCGATGCCCATGTCACGGCAAGCGATGCGCCAGCATGCTCATCCACTGCGGCGTATGCGTTATGGATATCGACTGCCAGTTCCCGCAAAACGGCAATCTTCGACTCATAAACTCGGAGCTTCGCCGCTTTGCTTATTTCCCGTGTCAGATCTTCAGGAGGCTTAACAATCCACGCGGATGATTCAAGTTCCTCGCGTAACTTAACGATGTCCTCCAGGGGTAACCTGGATTGATCCGCGCCTTTCCACTCCTGGGTGATCTGATTGATTCGAGCGACCTCCCAGTCCTTGAGGTCATCGACCCAAACCGGATTCATCGTATCGATCGCGGCAATTTTTCGAAGCACTCCGACACGCCACGCGAGCGGAGCCTTGGCGATCGCCATTCGCCGGTGTTGTCGCAGTAACTCCTCAAGAGGCTGCTCTTCGACGAATGCCTCATTCAGCCGGGCGACGGCGTCGCGATCCAAGTTTTCGGGTAACTCGATCCCGTAAAGCTGGAGTATCTCGACCCAATCCGCGATCTCAGGAAAATCAAGTTCAGCAGCCACGTCAAGAACATGCGGTTTGATCGCCGCGCGCTGCAATGCTTCGCTACGCAAACCTCGCCTCAGGAAGGCAACACACTCTTCGAGTCGTCGGTTCGCCTCCGAGACCACTCGCCCATATTCCAGAGCAAGCGGCTCAAGCAACTCCGGCGTCAGCCCGTCAGGCTGCTCAAGCTGTTTTCGAATTTTGGCTGAGATTGTCATCGTGATTATTTGCCAGCTTTTGGTGAGGGCGATGGTTGCTGTACAGCCGATGCCGTCCCGCCAGCCGTGGGTGAGGTACTCGCCGAACCCTCGACAAAACGCAAAACCACCCTGGAACTGAATGATGCCACTCGCTTGGCTTGGGTTGAAAGTCCTGAGTTTTCCTCTGCGCTAGCCTCGTTCGCCGACACAATAAAGGCGTCCTTCTTCGTATCAACAATCCATTCCGACTTCGCAAGTTCGCTGAGCGATTGCTCGTAGGCCGCAATCTCGGAAACAAGTTTCTCAACAAGCCCTTTCGGAGAACTCTTGATCGATGGCAACTCGGTCTCCCAGATAATCCTGTATGCAGGAATCTGATCCACGTGCGGCCTAACTGTTTCCGGCAGTTCTTTCAGTAAATCCTCCTTTTCTTCACGCCCCAATTTGCGATCGGAGCCAAGGTGGGCTTCGTATTTCGAAATAGTTTGTTCGGTATTCGCCTGCCACTGCGCCAGGTCGGTTCGCACTTCCGCAAAACGAACGTATGATTCGAGCTCATCAACCCTAATTGCGAGTGCTAAATTTTGACAAAATGCGTTTTCCCTCTTGCTATAAGAGACACGCTTGAGATCCGATAACATTGATAAAATCGCTGAGCGTTTGCTTCGTAACTCCTCCACCTTAGTCACCAACAATACCAAGTTCGCATCATCCGTATTTCTCCTCAGATCCTTCATTGTTTTGCGGCTTGCAATATTCAGCCCGAAAGGCTTCAAACGATAATTCCCGGTCGAAAACGCATTGATTGTTTCTTGATTTATGTTGAGTGCAATTTCGATGTTGTCGATTGGATTGCCTTTTCCACCGGATAGAAAGTTGGGATTGATGATTATTTCTATTAGTACAACATCTGCTATGCGCATCGGGCGACTGGGGGGGAGGGAAATGCTTTGACCATTGCCTAGTAGAACCTCCCCTCTCGCGCGGATTTCCGAGTTAGGTTTGATATCCGTTGTAA
>CAYXFO010000348.1:2780-4872 GCA_964464255.1 uncultured Pirellula sp. | reverse complement strand
GGCCAAGTGGGTCGACAAGATGGCGTTCATCATGTCGATGGCATCCAAGACGAACGTGCATGGACCCGGCAGCTACATGATGAATACCGGTTTCTTGATACCGGGCTTCCCCTGCTTCGGTGCTTGGGTCTCTTACGCGTTGGGAAACCTCACCGATAACTTGCCGACCTTTGTGGTTCTCCCCGACTCGCGAGGATTGCCCTACAACCAACGAGCGAACTTCAGCTCCGGTTTCTTGCCTGTGCGCTATCAAGGCTTGGTTCTTGATGCGGCAGCGCGCGAACCGATTCCGAATCTTCGGCCTTCGGAGCGTCATGCGTTTGCCGCCGGCGCTTCGGATACGTCCGGTTTGGAACTGCTCAATCAGTGGAATCACGATCATGCAGCGACTCATTTGAACGACTCGCAACTGACTGCCAGGTTGTCGGCCTACGAACTTGCGGCCCGCATGCAACTGTCGGCACCCGAGGCATTCGATCTTGGCTCCGAAAATCAATCGACGATCGAAGCTTATGGCATAAACCAAAAGGAAACCGAAGACTTCGGTCGCCGTTGTCTGTTGGCACGCCGATTGATCGAACGGGGAGTCAGATTCGTTCAGGTATGGAGCGGACCATCGGGTGCATCGAATAACTGGGACAACCACGGCAGCATCATCGGTGAACTCCCACCGATCGCCAAAAGCGTCGATCAGCCGATTGGTGCCTTGCTCGAGGATCTGTTCCAGCGAGGGCTTATGGAGGACACACTCGTGGTTTGGACGACCGAGTTTGGTCGGACGCCATTCGCACAAGGAAGCGTAGGCCGCGACCACAACGGCGGCTCGTTCGTCAGTTGGTTATGCGGCGCTGGGGTTAAGCAAGGAACCGCCTACGGTGCTAGTGATGAACTCGGATATCAAGCGGTCGAAGGCAAATGCTATTGCTACGACTTCCATGCCACATTGCTTGACCTGCTGGGCATTGATCATCAGCGACTGACGTTTCGGCATGCAGGCATCGATCGTCGCCTGACCGATGTGCACGGCCGCGTCGTGCGCGAAATATTTGCGTAAGCACCGCACCCATTCAAACCACCAGCCGCCCTATTCCCAATTATCCATCAGGATTCCGCTAGCTCTTTCAGCACCCGCAGATTGACTGCGTCCCACGGTTCGCCATCGTCGGTGTCACCCTTGTCGGTCTCCAAGTACATCGGCAGTTTCTTCAGCAACCGATGCTTGAGCACCCGCACAAAGCCCTCGCGACCGATCGTTCCATACCCAATGTGTTCGTGCCGATCGACCCGAGATCCACATCCCTTCTTGCTGTCGTTCAAATGCAAGGCACGGATCGCGTCGAGTACCCCCAACTTCTTGCTCTCTTTCTCCCAAGCCTTAAAGCCATCTGCTGTCGAAAAGTCATAGCCTGCCGCGTGCGCGTGACATGTGTCCAAGCACATGCCGACTTGCAATGCCTCGCCCGTCCGCTCGATCAACCATCCCATCTGTTCCATGCTCCAACCCAGACACGAACCTTGGCCCGCGGTATTCTCGAGCAACAACCAAGCTTGCTTCGGCTTGGTCCCCCGATGAATGCGATGGATCGCGTCGACGATGCGCTGCATTCCCTGCTCTTCGCTCGAATCGACAAACGCGCCGGGGTGCATGACAACACCATCCAACCCCAATTGCTCCGCCCGCTGCCACTCGATCACCATGGCATCGATACTCTTTTCCCACAGGTCATCCTTAGGGGACGCGAGATTGATCAAGTACGAAGCGTGAGACAAGGGGTTGGTGACCTTGGTCGATTTCAGGGTCGTTCGAAACTGCTCAACCTCGGCATCCGAGATCGGCTTGGCCGCCCACTGATTGTTGTTCTTGGTGAACAACTGACAGACATCCATTTTGAGTTCCGCTGCTGCTTCGATGGCTTTGTAGTAGCCACCTGCGATGCTCATGTGAGCCCCTAGCTTAACCATCCGTATGCTTGTCCTTCGTGTGAGAAGTGTATCGATGCCTTCGCTGTAAATCGCCAGAAGAAAAGGTAACACGCTTTGCAGGAACGTTGCTAGCCGAGATGCGCAAGCAGCCGGGTTGAAGTGCGCAGGA
>CAYXFO010000348.1:0-2680 GCA_964464255.1 uncultured Pirellula sp. | reverse complement strand
CGTCGCAATGTTCGCCACAGTTCAAACCCGAGAGCTCGCGCTCGTTCGGCTAATATTAAAGCTGAATTCTTCGGGTGCAAAGCACCCGTCAAATGCTAGCCGAGATGCGCAAGCAGCCGGGTTGAAGTGCGCAGGACGTCGCAATGTTCGCCACAGTTCAAACCCGAGAGCTCGCGCTCGTTCGGCTAATAAAAAACCAACAGCCGCCCAGCGGCTCGCATCCATACAGCTATTATGCCTTGGAGAAAACTTCGGTTGCGAGAGTACCAGTGCTGTTGGCGAAATTGGAGGCTTCAATACCCAGCGACTGCAGAATGCTCAGGTACAAGTTTGCCATCTTCCCCTCGTCCTGGCGCCAGTAGCTACCGTGCCGCAGCCCGAGATTGTTGCCGCCAACCACCATCGTCGGGAGATTGCGCGGCCAGTGAGTCGTACTCGCACCGCTGCCGTAAAGCACGATCGTGTTGTCGAGCACACTGCCCGCTGGATCTCGCAACGCGTTTAACTTCGTGAAAAAGCTCGCCAACTGCTGACTGAGGAACAAGTCGTACTTTGCGAACTCAAGTTGCCCATCCTTGTCCCCAGCGTGCGAGAGATTATGGTGCGTTCGCGTCAGGCCAAGTTTGAGTGGGAACGTATCGCTGATCCCCATCCCGTCTTCGCGATTGAGCATGAAGGCGACAGTGCGCGTGATATCGGCATCGTACGCTAGCGCGATCAGATCGAACATGTTGCGATAGTATTCCGCAGGCTCTCCCTCGGGTGAGGCATCGAGATTGATGGCAGAGTAATCTTGCTGCTTGAGCGGAATATCGATCCACTTCTCCGATGCGATCAATCGGGATTCGATCTCATTGAGGCTCGATAAGTATTGATCCATCTTATCTCGATCGGATCGACCAAGCGATTTTTGGAAACGATTGGCATTCTCGACGACGGCATCGACCAGTTTGATGCGCGATTGCAATTGAGATCGCTGGGCTGCCTGCGACGATTGCTCGACGCGGAATAATCGGTCAAAGACTCTCCGAGGATGGCTTTCAGCAGGAACCGGGCGTCCTTGAAGATCGTACGAGATCGTGCCGGTCCGGGAGAGGAACCCAACGCCGGCATCGATACTCAGGACCAGCGACGGTTGGCGGCAATACTGCTTTGTATTCAGCGCGACGATTTGATCGAGCGATACGGTGTTGTAGGATCCAGGCTTGGGATTATGGAGCGGGGCACCGGTTAGCCACATATCGGAGCAAACATGCGGATCGGCTTTGAGCCCGTAATCGTGCTGCAGGCCGCCGAAGAAACTGAGTTGGCTGCGAAAGGGAGCAAGCGGTTCGGTCGACTTGCCGAACTCGAACTGACCGTCCTTCTCCAATCGAGGGAACCACGACCACTCATCGATGCCATGCTCGGGCTTCGGCAGAGACATGCCGTTGGCGGTGTACAAAGCACAAAACCGGCGAGGTGGATTCGTCGAATCATCAGACCCCATCGCTTCTAGAACCGGCAGGACCAACGCGGTGCCTGCCATTCCTTTCAGTACTGCTCGCCTATCGATTCGACAACTCATGAGATCGGGGCTTATTTCTTCAAAAAGAAATCGCTGCGTACGATTTCGTGAATGATATCTCGCATGCCTGGTTGCGGGGATTTGCCGCGGTACCCCTGCTCTTTCAAACGGTTCGCTTCATTATATGTCAAACTCCGGCCGATGGCGTAGACCGTCAGATGCTGAACCACGCTGTGGGTGACTTGATCGAGCAGCGTCGTGGACAATAGCTGCTGAAACTCGGCGAAATCCGCAACATGCTGGCCTGTGGGAAGGTCCGATCGGGCATCGAATGCTCCTGATTTTTTGAGACCCCCGGCATCGAAAGCTTCGAAGGGCAATCCCCATGGGTCGATCCCGTTGTGGCATTGCACGCATCCCTTCACGTTGCGATGACGCTCCAATCGCTCGCGCAGCGATAACTGGGTCAAGTCCTCGAGCTTGGGGACGTTGGGGGGCGGATCCTCTGGCGGCGTGGCGATGATGCGGCGGGCGAACCATGCACCTCGCTTGACCGGGTTGGCTTCGCGGCCATCGGACAGGCCGGCAAGGATCGCTGCTTGTGTCAGGATGCCACCGCTGAATTCGCGAGGAGTCGGAACCGGAATAAATTCAAAGCCCGTCTCGACCGCGTTACCAAAACCGTAGTAACTCGCGACGACATCGTTGACCACCATCGTGTCGGATTGAATCAAGGAACGGACCGGCAGATTCCGTCGGATCGCATGCTCCATGAAGCGAACAGGTTCGTTACGCAGCGCAAGCTTCACGTCGCGCGTCAAGTTCGGAAATCGCTTGGCATCGGTTTCGACGATCTCCAGTTTATCGAGCCCCAGCCACTGCGAGGTAAAGGTCTCGGCAAACGCCGCGAACTCCGGAGCATCGATCATCCGATCGACTTCGCCGCTGAGTTGATCGTGTAATTGGTTGTTCGCTGCGAGAGCAAGCAATCGATCATCCGGTGGACGATTCCACAGAAAGAACGACAGCTTCGACGCCAGTTCCCATGCGTCGAGATCTTCAGGCTCGGGTGAATGGCTCGCTTCGGAGAGAAACAGGAATTGCGGGCTGGTCAGGATGAGGACCAGGCTGCGTCGGATACTTTCCCGCAGATCGCCGACTTCATCATGAGTT
>CAYXFO010000347.1:0-4896 GCA_964464255.1 uncultured Pirellula sp. | reverse complement strand
TCAAAATGATTCGGCCTTCCTCGAGTTTCTTCCAGTCGCCAAGCCTCAGGACGTCAAAAAAGACTCTGCAACCGTCACCGTGGAAGGAATCGACTGGGTTAAACCAAATGAACGCGTCTCCGTTTGGTGGCAGATCTTCGCCTATCTCATCCTCACGGTCGCCGAAATCTTAATTTCGATCACAGGACTTGAATTGGCCTTTGTTGCAGCACCGGAATCGATGAAGAGCTTCGTCACTGCTTGTTGGCTGTGCGTCGTCTTCCTCGCGAATCTCTTGATCAACGCGCCGGTGACCCGACTCTACACGCAGATGTCCCCGGAAATCTACTTTGCGATGCTCGCGGCGGTCATGGCTCTGATCCTTGTCATCTACCTGCCGATCGCTAAACGATTCGATCAGATGATGGCTCGCAAGCAAACGGCCGACGCAGCTTAGCTAAGCGTAGAGCCTATCCGAAAACCGAGGAAACTGCGGCTAACGCCAAAGCGTCTAAAGGTTTTCGGATCGACTGGGATTACTTTTGCGGGTTCTCGAACCAATAGAGCCCGGACTTGCCGGGTGCGACGATGTCGATATCGCCATCGCCATCCATGTCGTGCAATGCTAATCGCAAGCCTGTTCCCGCAGATCCGGGGCGGAAATCTTTCAGAGCGTTTCGTTCCTCGGCTTTCAGCGGTGCCGCTGGGGCAGGTTCGCCGAGATACACGGTGGTCCTCGCCCAGCTTTGTTTCGCGCGATCGAACTGGAACAGGTACAGGCAGGGCGAGTCGGTTGCCCCTGGCTCAACAGCATGCGCGTAAACGCGTTTGCCAGTAACAAATTCCTTCTGACCGTCCCCATCAAAATCCGCTAAGTGCAAGGCGTGCACTTGGGAGAACGTTTTGTCGATTTCTTCCCGAGTCCAAATCCGCTTGCCAGCGCTATCGATCGATTGCTTGAGCCAATACAACCCGAAGTCGTGTCCCATCCCCCAGACCACATCGGTCTCGCCATCCCCGTCAAAATCGTGGCCGATGATTTCGACACTGGCAGCACCGAGTTGAAACTCTTGATGAAACGACCACTCGGCCGATCGCTCTGCCGGTTGTTCGTACCATCCTTGGGGAGTGATGATATCGATACGGCCATCGCTGTTGATATCTCCGTGCCCAATTCCGTGTCCGGCTCCTTGGGGAGGTAGAGTTCTCTTTTTCCATTCCACCTTCGGCGATTTCGAGACCAGTTCGTACAACAGCATCTGACCGCCGACGTTGGGCAGGAAGACAGGGGTTCGATCGCCATAGAGGTCGATCAGATAGCTGGTTTCCATGGATCCTGGGAGATCGATGTCATGTTCGGTCCAGGGTTGTGTCGGGTCCTGAGGTTGTTCGACCCATGCGATTCGTCGGCTGAAGTAGGCGCACGTCACGACATCGATTTTTCCATCGCCGTTGACATCGAGGGGTTCATCGGCGAAATCTTCGTGGTACTGGGGGTTGGGACCAGGCGGGATGTCGCGGACTTTGTGTTGATTCCAATCAGGCGCGGCATACCACGAATCGCCGCTGAAGACATCGGGTTTACCATCGCCATTGAAGTCCGCAACGCCAGCGGCCTCGTAAGGCGAAAGGTGATTGATGGTATGTTTCGTCCAGCTAGTAGCAGGTTTGCTTTCCGGTTTGGCAGAAATCCCGCTTGCGGGTTCCTCCGCATCAGCGATCACATAGGCGAAAACCAACCCAAGCATCGCAAGGGCAACAGGATAAAAAGAGTGCATCGATGGGTTCTTTCTGCGAAAATTCGTGAGCGACCGAGGTCACCATAGCGTACCGCGAAGCACTGGACCTGACGATTGTGTCCGCAAAAAAGGAAACGCCTGCCGATGCCCTAGCGGTGGATTTGCTATTTGCCGGTGTTCAACCGATGCGATCGGGTAAAAAACTTCAGATGCATGTTACACCCTTTCGATATGATGCTCAGGGTAGGTTTGGAGAAGAAAAGCATTGGAAAACCAAGTATCTGAGATAGTGATTCTAAGAATTGTCTCCTGCTAACAATCTCGCTTCAACAAGGAGAATCGCAACGTGAAATCAACCAAACTCCCAACGGGCGTGGAAGTGCATGGCTGGCTCTATATCTTGAGTCTTTGCATCTTCATTTTGACGTCGACCGCTAGACCCACTCACGCCCAGCAGTTTTCATCTATGAGGAATGTGTTTGGTGGTCAGAACTTCTCCGATGGTCGGTGGACTACGCCCAATGTGTTTGGCGGTGTCAGCATTCACTCACCGAGTGGAGGTTCGCCGTTGATTGGCATTCCGAATGTATTTGGCGGGATGAATTATGGCGACGGAACCATCACAACTTCGAATGTGTTCAGTGGCCAAAACATCTATACACCTCGAGGCGGTTTCATGTCCACGACTCCGAACGTGTTTGGTGGAAGCAATTTCAGTGCAGGCGGTTATACGACGCCGAACGTATTTGGTGGCTTTCACTTCTATCCGTAAACGACCGCGATGAATATTCAAGATAAATCACAGGGTGGTACGCTTGTTCTTCCAAAAGCGGACGTCGGGAACGCAACCGCACTTGGTCATGTCGGTGCTGGTCGCTATTTATCGATTGCTGAGCGACTGGAGAGCGAGGCTCCCTCGAGCAACGTACCTGCGAAATTAGGTCTTTGGATTGATACAGGTTTTCAGATCTATTATTCCAAGTTTAAGTTTCTTGTTTTGCTCGCCGCCATCGGAGTAGGATTAGGAATAGTCACCTTTGGCTTCGCGGTCCCAGTCTTTGCGGCTGTTATGGCAGTAGTAGTTTTGCGCGAAATGGAGGCGTCAGTACCCAATCTCTCGCTCAAAGTGACCCCATCGATCTGCGTCCATGGGCTCCTGATCATGGTAATCCAGAATCTTCTAGCATACGGGGGAAGCTATCTGCTCGAAAAGATTCCGTACGTGAATGGATTTGCTTTGACCGCATGGAATATCACAATTGAGTCTCTGTTCGCATTTGCTTTGTTGTTTGTGGTAGCGTTTGAGCTTTCGGCGCCGAGTGCGATTTACCGAAGCGTAATCTTGGCGTCCAAGGCAGGAATCTCGTTGTTGTGGTTGTATGTCATGGGAGCTGCAGCAAGCAAACTAGGCGGCGCGTTTTTCGGATTCGGTGCTATCGTCACTGCGCCGATACTGATATGTCTTCTGGCCTCGGCTTTCGTAAGCCTCACGGCTGATGAACGAATCAATGCTGAATTAACCCCAGCTTGAATGTTCAAGCCGCTAATGGTATGGCCATCTCACTTACTGGGTGACGCAGTTCCAATTCCGAGCGATTGATTGGATTGCGTTTCCAGTGTCTCGTTTATCATTCCAGATTCTTCGCGGCTATACGGATGATCTCCACTATTCGGAAGCCTTGGTTGCCGACGACGGTGGTGGGGTTTAGGTAGCCGCGATGGGACGGGCGGGAAAAGGAATCGCGATCCATAAAACAACTCCCCCGAATCACTCGTAACTCCCCCGTTTCGGGGCCTGTTGGTTGGGTCTCATAGTCCGCCTGGTAAGCGGTTTCGCTATACCAGTCCAAACACCATTCGCGGACGTTGCCGATCATGTCGTAGATTCCCCAAGGGTTCGGCTGCCTCGTGCCAACAGGACGCGGGGCCACATAATCACCCACATTGTTTTGCGACCAGACGAATTCGTTGATTTGCTTCGTTGGGAACGGGTGCAGGCCGCCGGTCCCAGCGCGGCAACAGTACTCCCACTCTGCCTCGGTTGGCAATCGGTAGAATCGCTGGTCCCGTTTGCTCAGCCAATCGCAGAATGCTGATGCATCGTTATAGGTCACCATCGTGACCGGCAGATTCTCGGACATCAGATACCCCGCCTGCGACCAAGTGAATTCCGAACTGCGAGTACCGTAGCTGGACGAAACCGAAGGCAGCCAACCTCCACCGCCCGATCGCTCCCCTTCCGTCTTGTACCCAGTGGCATGGACGAACTCGCGAAACTGCGCGACGGTGATCTCATACGCACTCATGCGAAAGGGTTCCGAAAAAACAATGGTTCGCCTAGGCAACTCATTGCTCTTCAGGAAGGTGTCCCCTTCGACTCCTCCCATCACGAATTGCCCTGCAGGTATGTCAACCAACTTCAACTCGAAACCTGGGGTCGGCTGTGCGACTGGGAGTTCCTCGGGAGCAGGCCTGCGGCTCGGTTCGACGTAAGCGTACTTCTTTATGTACAAGTAGGTCGCCGGGGCAACTACCACGGCCGCTACCAGCAGTAGACCTATCAACCAAAATCCCTGAACATATCGATCCCGTTTCTTCTTGCTCGTCGGCGTTGCAACCGTAGAGTGCTGCAGTTGTTCAAGACGCTCACGTACGTTTGCGATCGAAGTTGGTCGATCTTTGGCAACAGCTTGAGTCATTTCGCTCGCAAGTCTTGCAAGTTCCTTGCGCAAACCAGTATCACCATCATCCGGAGAAACAACGGGCAAGTGACGCAGCAGATACTTCAGCACGCAACCCACGGAGTAGATATCGCTCCGCTGGTCCATCGTTCCGTCTCCTGTTAGTTGCTCGGGTGCCATGTAGCCGACCGTACCAGCCCGAGGAGTGGTGTTCTGAACAGCAGAGTCTGCTGGGACAGCTAATCCGTAATCGATGAGTTTGATCGTGCCATCGTGGAGCCGCATAATGTTGGAAGGTTTGATATCGCGATGCAGAAAGCCGCGAGCATGTAATTGCTCAACACCGCGGCAAATCGCACTCATGTAAGCGATCGCGTCGGATGAGTTATGGATACCTCCTTCGGCTGCAACTTTCGGCAGAGGGATTCCGTCGAGCAGTTCCTGAGCCAGGAAGATGAATCCGTCTTGCTCCCAGGCATCATAAGCTCGAACGAGAT
>CAYXFO010000346.1:0-4901 GCA_964464255.1 uncultured Pirellula sp. | reverse complement strand
GATCTGGCCCGGGCGCTCGAGGACCATCTCGGCGCCGGTGTATGCCAAGCGATTATGCCCACCGGGAATGAACTCTTCCCATCGCCGCTCGTTTTGCTTTCTCAGCGAAATCAGACGGTCTAAATCCGGATCGGCAGCATCTGCCCGAACAACCCGCAACCCAGCCGCGTTCAATGTCGCATCATCTTGACGCGACTCCGGCGATGCCGTGCTTGCGGTTGAATTGGAAAGGGATGGAACGGCGGTCACTGTTGCGGGATCGGATGAGGAAGGACAAGTCGACTCAGATGGAATCTCCGCAGACGATGTTCTGTCACCTGCGGCGGAATCACTATGGTACGCGATGCCGGTCCCTTCGGGAGCGTCGGACGCCGAAAAGGATGCTTTTCCCCTCTTTCTGGCGGCGACCACACACCCCCACTCCGGGCCAGCGCATTGGGATAGGACCCCTTGCAGATCCGACCGGAACATCGTGTTGATGCAATTGGCCAGGAATTCGCTCGGTACTTCGATCCCGATCGTACGCGTGTCGACCAAACTCCATCGCGTCCCGGAGCCAAACCACAACTCCATTCGATCTTTGCCCAATCGCTGCCGTAAAGCTGATGCAACCGTGTCGAGCAGCGTCTTGTGACCCTCCCCTCCATTCTCCGGCGCTCTCCGCATCGCGTTCTCCTGTAGCCTTGCGATCTTCGCTCGTGTTGACGAGTGGTTCATCCGATGCGACAGGAACCCTCCTGTCGTTGCATCGCCGACCTCGCGGTTTCGACTCCGCGTGGTTGCCGATGCGGGTGGCGATTGTAGGTTTGCTAGCTAAGTCGTCAAATTGTTTCCGGGGGACTCGTCGAAAGTTTTTTGATGAACCGGTGAAGATGCAGTAAAGATCGAAGGGATCCTTGGTGCTGATCAGAAAGATTGTTCAATAGAGATCGATTGCGATCGAGTGGAAAACTTGTTTGGAGTTGCGCTCTCACCGTTCGCCGGTGTTTGATTTCGATGGACGTTCGGAATTTCTGATCTCGCAACGCAAGAGACATCGAACTCCTCGCGTGTTTTCTATCTGCTGAAGGGATGGTCACCGACTCAACATCCAGTACAATCCGATGCTCGTTGCGAAACGTGCGAAGACAAAATACTGTTTCCGGGTGACCGAACATGAATATGCTCGAACTGATCAAGCAAGGACTATTCTCTAGCATTGGACTAGCGAGTCTCACGCAGGAGAAAGTTGCCGAAATCGTGTCGGAAGTCGGCAAGCACATTCCGTTGACGGAACAACAAGCGAAAGAGTTCGCTAATGAAATGAACGAGCGAAGCGAGCAAGCCAAGAAAACATTTGGCGAGCAATTCGACAAACAGGTCGACCATGCGTTTATCCAAATGGGGTTGGTAAAAAACGAGATTCGCAAGGCGACGGAATCCGCGAGCGATGCGTTCAATCGCGCCGTGGAGGACCAGGTGCGAGCTGCTCTGGAAAAAATCGGGGCCGCATCGACAGAAGAAGTTGAGGCATTGAAGAAACGGGTAGCGATCCTCGAGTCCAAGCTGGAACAGATCAGTTAACCACGTTTCGCAAAGGTTCGCCGGTCAAAGCCCGCAACACTTCAAGCGAGCCTTTGGTGCGAAATTCTTCGCATCCTTCATCGCAGTAGAATGCTGTGTGGGGGTTCAGCAGCAATCGGTCGTGGGCTGGATGATCAGGGTTTCGCCAAGCAGCCAAAACCGGGCTATCAACGTCGGGAGGCTCCTTTTCCAAAACGTCGATGGCCGCTCCCGCCAGATGCCCCTTGGCCAACGCATCGATTACCGCAAGCGTATCCACCACCCCCCCGCGGCTGGTATTGATCAAATACGAACCGCTGGGCATCCTCGCGATTTCTCGTTCTCCGATCAAATTGCGGGTTTCGTGGGTGAGGGGGCAGTGAAGACTGACGATGTGCGATGTGGCGAGCAACCGATCAAGGCTCATTTCCCTCGCGATTCCGAGTGCCTTATCGACTCCGTCTTTGAGATACGGATCATAAAACGCGACATCGAATCCGAACGCTTTCGCCCGCAATGCTGCGGCTGTTCCGATGCGTCCGCAACCGATGATCCCGAATCTGCGACCTCGAAGTCGCGGAACGGGGAGCGCCTGATCGACATTCCAAGCTCCGATGCCGCGTTTCAGACGACTGTTGAGGAAGTGGGATCCGCGAGCGAGACTGACAGCCATAGAGACCGCAGAGTCCGCAACTTCTTCGGTGCCGTAATCAGGAACATTGCACACCGGGATGCCACGAGCCCGAGCAGCACCGATATCGATCCCGTCGTAGCCGACACCTGGCCGCACAATCACCTTGCAGCGCTGCAATCGGTCGATCGAAGCTTTGGTGAATCGAAAGTAATGATAGACCATGATGGCGTCGGCCTCTTCGATGCGACCCACCAATTCTGCTTCGCTCAGGACATCGAGCGCAACGACTTCGGCTATCTCACCGAGTACCTTTCGTTCGAAGGTCAGGGGTTCAACAATCAGGTCGGTAATGACAACGCGGTAGGGTTTGGTCATTGCAGCCACTGAGCAACTCGTTTCGCGAAGTAGGTGAGGATACTGCAGGCCCCTGCGCGGCGAAAGGCGATCATGCTTTCCATCACCGCTGTTCGTTCGTCGAGGGAACCCGCTTGGGAAGCTAGTTTCAACATCGCGTACTCGCCGGAGACTTGATAGACCGCGATTGGCAATGAAAAGTTGTCATGCAGTCGTCGCACAATGTCTAGATAGGGCATTCCCGGCTTGACCATGACGATGTCCGCCCCTTCCTCGATATCCAACGCCACCTCGCGCAGGGCTTCGTCGGTGTTGCAGGGATCCATCTGGTAGGTTTTCTTCGTTGCGCCGCCGAGGTTTTTGGCGGAGCCGACCGCATCGCGAAAGGGACCATAAAACGCCGATGCGTACTTTGCGGCGTAACTCATGATGGCGACGTGCGTGAACCCTTCTGCATCCAGAGCCTTGCGTATTCTTCCGATCCGACCGTCCATCATGTCGGAGGGAGCAATGACGGTGCATCCGGCTCGGGCTTGATTGATCGCTTGCCCGCACAAAATATCGACGGTGATATCGTTCGCGACGTCATTGTCGATAACAACACCGTCATGCCCATGGGTGGTATATGGATCGAGGGCTACATCGCAAACAATTCCCAGCGAATCCCCGCATCGATCCCGAATCCCCTTGGTCGCGCGGCAAATCAAATTGTCTGGGTCGAGCGAATGACGCCCGTCGTCGCTTTTGAGATGTGCAGGAGTTACAGGAAAAATCGCGATACATGAAATGCCTAAGTCAACCGCCTCTGCGGCATGCTCGACCGCCAGATCGACGCTCACCCGCTCCACCCCTGGCATCGACGCAATCGGTTCCGACGATCCAGACCCTTCTTTGACGAAAATCGGCCAAATCAGGTTGGCTGGGGTCAGATGCGTTTCTTGGACCATTTGGCGAGACCAAGGCCATCTTCGCATTCTTCGCAGTCGAGTGTTCGGGAACGAACCGATAGGGGACGGTGTTTGCATGCGATTCTCAAGTGCTGGTAGCGCGGGTTCTGTTGGGATAAAATGTTGTTCGGTATGAACCCCTCCCATTTTAATGCAATCCCATCTTTCATGAGGTCGACATGCGTTCCTTTTTCCTTTTTGCAACGATCGCGGTGTTGGTTTCCGCAAGCACTCTGTCCGCATGGTCGGTCGTATCCCAAGCCCAGGATGTGGTGCGCAACGAGAATCCCAACGGCCTGCCCGTCCCATCGGGGGAAGGATGGCAGCCTTTGTTTAACGGGTCTGACCTTTCCGGATGGCAGCAGAAAAACGGCTGGGCTGTATACCGCGTAGTGGATGCCACCATTGTCGGTACCACGTCGAAGCACAGTCCGAACTCGTTCCTTTGCACTGCCAAGGAATACGATGACTTCGAGTTGAAATTCCAAGTCAAAGTCGATGACCCGCTCAACTCCGGCGTTCAAATTCGATCCAAGAGTATCCCTGAGCGAGACTCCGGCCGCGTCCATGGACCGCAGGTCGAAATCGAGTCGACGGGTGGAACCGCAGGTTATGTTTATGGGGAGGCAACCGGCCGCAACTGGATCTCGCCAACGCAACCCCCCCACCGACATTTCAAGCAGGGGGATTGGAACCAATACTACATCCGAGCTCAAGGCAACCGCATTCAAACCTGGATCAACGGCAATCTCGTCGAGGACATGACCGATGCCCTTTCGCACAAGACCGGCTTCATCGGCCTGCAAGTTCATTCGATCGGTGTCGACCAAGGACCGTTCCAAGTCCGATGGAAAGACATCGCCATCCGAACGACGAAACCTTAACCGGAAACGCTTGCTCATCGATCAGGAATCGATCGGCACGCAATCAATCTTGTCGTTATCACCCTTCGCAATCACCTACACTCGCAAAGAAACCTCGCAGTAGAAGGAACGATTTGTCCACCATGAAGATGTCCTTCAGGAATGGAAGCAGCGCATGCAGTTTGGTTGTCGTCGTACTGACCGTGATCGGTTGTCGCGAACCGATCCGCGAAGCGAACCATCACGAACCCAACTTCTTGTTCGCGGAAGTGATGAAGATCAGCCAAGACACGGAGATGCAACCGGCCTTGGTCGAGAGCAAGGACCTGATGGCCGAGTGGTTTGGAACACCCGATGCTCCAAAGATCCCGGAAGCGCTACGCGAAGCACCCTATGATGAACTATTTACCGAAGCGAACCTGAAACTCGCCGCTGGAGAGCCTGGCACGCCCGGTTTGTACGTGACGCAGCAATGCGCGTCGTGCCATGGGCTGACCGGACAGGGACGCGGATTGGTCGCGGCCAGTCAAAACCCCTACCCGCGCGATTTTCGTCCAGGAT
>CAYXFO010000345.1:0-4924 GCA_964464255.1 uncultured Pirellula sp. | reverse complement strand
CTCTCCCACTGGTCCGGTTTCCCCTGTCGTGAATAAAAACAGGTAATTTTCAAAGAAAGTTACATCATCTACAGGAATAACAGTAGTCTAAAGTCGTCATGAGTGTCTCCAATCGAATTCGAAAGCAGCTTGAGCAACCTGACGGATTGACGCCGGAGTCGCTGGAACCCCTGGCGATCGAATACGGTCGATTGGTGGCGGAAGTCAACCAGCGACTCGAGGAATGCGTTGCTTTCCTTCGCCGCGGACTGCGCAGTGAAGCTCTGCAACGGGCGACGATCAAACCGCATGTTCTAGATGTGGCTGCGGAACTTGATTTTCCGGAATTGGCCGATTGGATTGAGATCCTTCAGTTCTATGGAATCGAGTTGCCCGAGAACCTCGATCGCGATGCCGTTGCCCAATTGAATGAAGCGTTCGTCGAAGAGCAACCTCTTGAGGAGTTACTGCGACAACATCGGCGGATGGCGATCGCCAAGGCTCCGCTTGCTTGGCGAGTCGGAGTGCTGCGCAAGATTGCCAAGATCGACGCGATGAATCCAGTCTGGGTCGATGATCTGCGAGATTGGGAGATGGCTCGGCTCAAGCAGATCACCGTCGATTGGAAGGGAATCGATAAAGCCAACATTCCCATGGAGGATATTGTCAAGTTGCGCGAAGAAGTTGAGCCGTCGAAATGGATTGTCAAGCCATCCGAAGATTTGACGAGAGAGATCCACAGTACTGCAACTCGTCGGGTTTACGAGTCCAAGATCACAGAGCTTCGGAAGTTGGCTGACAATATCCATAATGCGTATGCGGCTGGGGATGAGCATGCGGGAACTGCGCTGGCGATCGCGTGGTCATCGATCCTTCAGGAGTTGAAACAACCGCCCCCCAGCGATCTGTTGGATGAGGTTGCGCCGGCACTGGAGTGGGTTGAGGAGCGAAATCAGGAGCGAGATCGGATCGAGAGACATGAAACGCTCAGTTCGAGATTGGATTTGTTGCTGAAGCAGCCCAAGGTTTCCGAGGGAGATTTGCAACGAGCTTATCATGCCGTGGTTGGCCAGCAGCTCGGCATTGAACCCTTGCTCGAAACTCGGTTCGAAACAAGACTGCGCGAGGTCCAGCAAGCGAATCGTCGAAAACAGGTCCTCCTTCTATCCGGGATCGTTGCGGCGACTCTGTCGCTTATGGTTGCCGGAGGGCTGTGGTATTGGAATCACAATTACCAACTCGCGGTGGCGGATACGGTCGCCAAACTGACGGAGTTGATCGATGCGGAACAGTACACCGAAGCTGAGTCGATCTACTCAACCCTTGCAACACAGGCCCCATCGGTCGCTATTGCTCCTCAGGTCTCTGCGCTGAAAGCGAGTTTGGAGTCGCGACTCGCAGCCGAAAAGAAACGAAGCGAAGATGTTGCCAAGTTGATTGACACTGCCGATTCAGAGCAGTCGGAGGCGTTGGACATTAATAGAATCGTTACCGCTGAGAAAGCGGCGAAGACCAACGAGGAAAAATCGCGTATCGCAGGTATTCGCGCTCGCTTTGAGCAATACCAACAAAGCTTAGCAGAAGAGGAGTTCCGATTCCTAAAAAGCGAACTGCAGCAGATTGAGGTCGATTTAGAAAGAATTCAGAAAAGCCCCTTATTCTCGATCGATGAAACGGAGCTGGATAACCTGATCCTCAGTCTGAAGGGGATCCTGAATCGATTTCCGAGGGCAACGGTTGCAGGCAAACAAATTGTTGAACTTGCCTCGTCGAAAGCAACGAGTCTGCGTGACTCCGTTCGCAAGCAGCGGCGCGAGATGGCTCAGAAGCAGACGTTGCTCGTAGGAGTCCGCGCAGCATCGACTGTAAAGGACCATGAGACACAATTGCAAAAGTTCATCGATGCCATGCCGTCTGACTCACTCAGTTTGGAGTTCAAGGAGTCGCTGAAGGAAAAGAACCTATGGCAAGCCGTGGAGGAATGGAACGGATGGTGCAATGACGCCGTGATTCAGGTTACGGGCAAACTGGAATCCAATAAAGCGGCAACGATGCTGCAACGAGTTGAGCGAGCGCTCCAATCCTTCGAAGGCTTGCCGAGCCAGGAAGCTGTTGCGATCTATAAACAAAAATATGAATCGTCTGCTAATCAGCAGGAGTTACTCGATAATCTGATTGGCAACTTGGAGGACTCAGTCATCCTCGAAATCGTTTCTGTGGAGAATTCTAAAGGAATACGGTCCTTTATCCATTATGAAGCGGTTGCTGAGGTTACGGATGTTGTGAGTCGTACAACCGCCAATTCTCTTACAACCATCCCGGTAATCAGTGATGCAGAAGGTGGTGTGTCAAACCGTGAGTTCAAGGGGAAGGTAACTATTGGCGATGAACCGAGGCAATTCATTCGGACGTTGATCCGCGACCTGAAAAACTCAAAAAACTCGATACTCGCGAATTGGGAAACGGAATGGATCAAACTTCTTGATCGCATCGTTGCCGCTAAGGATATTGATGGAAAGATCAAGGAGCTCTTGCTGGCCCGTCTGAGCAGTACCGCTCAAGATGGAAGTTCCACCATGATGCGAGCGTTAGCGAAGCTTCAAAATGAACTGTTCAAAACCTCCGAGAAACGAGGACGCTGGTATGCCGAAATAGCAGTAAGCGATCAGGTCGGCGAAAATCTGTTAGCAGAGTTCGTGGATGCAAAGAAGGAGTTGCAGAAAAACTTGAAGGAAGAGTCGAACGCGATTCAGGGATTGTCTCGAGCCAAGGTCGTGTGGGCGGGTTCACTTCTCCGCGACAGCAAAGGTGCGATTGCTCCTTCCCTCTACCGTGAGGATATTCCTGACGGAACGCTCGTCGTGTTGTCGCAGGATGCGACCAGATCCGGACATGGGCGACTGGTGCAGGTTGGATTCATTAAGGATCGCGCAGCGGAGCTTCAAGGCAACACCAACGAGTTGGTTCCGGGAAGACCCCTGTTCTGGATTCGAGCCAACCCCAAAACAAAGTAAAGGCTGTTTGCATGTCCGAGGATCGATATTACCTCCGTTTCAAGGGGCGAGTGCTCGGCCCGTTCACAAGAGAAAAAGCGCTCGAGATGGTCAAACGAGGGCAAATCACGCGTCAGCACGAATTGTCTCCGGACGGGGCGACCTGGAGTTTGGCGGAGGCTTACGAATTGTTTTTTCCGCCCAATCGTGCTCGCGCGAACACGACTGCGACTGAGACAAAAACCACAACGGCTCAAGACAAGAAGGAAGGTACCACCGAGTGGTTCGCACACTTCGACGGAGCGAACCAAGGTCCAGTCGATGAAGATGGCATCCGAGTGTGGGTCGCTGCGGGAAAAGTGACCGGAGATACCATGATTTGGAAGGCTGGGATGGCCAGTTGGCTTGAGGCGGAACTCGTACGCCCCGAATGGTTTGTTACCAAGGCATCGCGAGCGGTCGCGGTCGCGAAGGAGACCATCAAGGAGGTCATTGCTGGGGAAGCCTGGAGCGATGAGACGACTGCCAGCATAACCAGTACCGTTCTGACGTCGCGAGGTTGGATGCTCTTCCTGGGGATCTTCGGCATCGTTCTCAGCGTGCTCGGTGCTATCGGCAGCACCATCCTGTTTATTTCAGAGATTTCTTCTCCCGGAAGTGGGCCTGCTAAGGCGGTGCCGGTGATTGCGACATTGATTCAGATCGTCAGTTGGTTGGTCTTCCTCTTTATTAGTATTCTGTTGATACGCGTTGCCTCACGGATGCAGGTCATGCAATTTCAGCCAACCGCGACCGCATTGCAAGCCACGTTCGTCGCGTACAATCGATTTTGGACAACGCTCGGTGTTTTCGTAATGGTGTGGTTGACCGTCGTGTTGTTTTTCGTAGCAATCGTCGTCGCATCAGGTGTTAGTCTCGTATCCGCTGGTTTCCCATTCAATTGATGAACTTCGAGCATCGTCATGGATCAGTCTGACAATTCGAAGCCCCCACTGTGTCACTTCGAAATGGATGTCGAGCGACGGTGCGGTTTCAACGCCAGTATCGGGACCTTTGCCAACCCATGGTTCTCGGGTTTGGTCGCCTTTGTGCTGACGGTTTTGTTTTATTTGCTCGTGACGTTCCTCCCGACATCCTACTATACCGATCTGTTTCTCAAACGCGGTCCGACTCAGCATGCGGCAGTCTTTTTTGGTTTTTGGTGTTTAACGATTCTTTTGCTGAAGAGGCACAAGCTAAACTTGCAAAAACGGGCACTCGCGTACGATGCCATCCCCTCAACGCATCACTTTATCCTCAGCTCGCAAACGGCAGATCAAGTAGTCTCTAAACTGCACGAGAATGCAGCTGACCCGGAACGATTCATCGTTTACAACCGAATCCTAGTCGCTATTTCAAATCTGAAGAATCTGGGACGCGTTTCCGACGTCGATGATATGCTCCGATCGATCGCTGATCGGGACGAGTCGGCTCACGAAACCTCATTCGGACTTCTCAACGGATTCCTTTGGGCGATCCCAGTGCTCGGATTCATCGGCACGGTGCTCGGTCTGGGGCAATCGATCGCAAGCTTTAGCAGTTTGCTCGATAGCCAAAGCGATATGAGTGGAATCGTGGCGTCGCTCACTCAAGTTACAGCCGGTTTGAGCACGGCTTTTGATACCACGCTTTTGGCCTTGGTGATCGCATTGGTCCTGCAGTTGTGGATGACACTGCAGAAGACGAACGAAGAGCAGTTCCTCGATGATTGCAGCGAATACTGTATGCGGCAAATCGTGAGCCGCATCAAGATCCTTCCGTATGAGCAATCGCGGGAGATCTAGGTTGTGTCGCGGCGCAAGGCCCAAGGCCCATCGGTTTCTTTCTTCGCATTCCAAGACATCATCACATCGGTGGTGGGTATCTTCGTACTCATTACCCTCATCATGATGGTCGACTTGGTTACCAAGACT
>CAYXFO010000344.1:4271-4930 GCA_964464255.1 uncultured Pirellula sp. | reverse complement strand
TCGCTTCGATCGCCTTTAACTCCTCCACCGTCTCGGGCAGTCGCTCGAGGTCCGAATAAGAAAACTTGGATTCGTCGACCCGTGTTGTGACGAGCAGGAATCTATTGATGGATACTTCTTTGGAGCTGTCCTCCCCGGAGCCTTCATTGGACTCAACAGGTTCAAAGCTAGCGCCGGCGGGATTTCCGAATCGTAACAGGTACTGAACACCGTCCTTGGTGGTCACTTGAAGATCGCCGTTCATTGCAAACAGTTCGATGTCGCCCCCCTCGCGAGCCCTAGATGCAAAGAAGCCGCGACGACTCAGCGCAGCGAGTGTCTCCTTCTGAAGCTGATCACCTTTCAAATCGGCGGCGACTCCAGGCGGTTTCTTAGCAACATTAACGATACGCAAATTGTCCAATGCGTTTTTCATATCGTTGAGCTTATTGGCATTCACCTCCTCAGTCGGAAGAATTTCGCGGATCTTTGGAGTCGTTCCCTCGTAGGCGACAAGATTTTTCGCGGTCCATTTTCCGTCCCGAACATTGAAGAACAAGTCAGCATCGTAAACCTTGCTGATTTCCAATTGCCCGCGACTGACTTCGACCAACGAATAATTTCTGATGCCGAGTACTTCGATATCGGCACCGCTGAGTTTAAGGAGGTCGGATTCGATC
>CAYXFO010000344.1:0-4261 GCA_964464255.1 uncultured Pirellula sp. | reverse complement strand
GTCGGTGCTCAGCGGAGCAGGGTCGATTTCCGCAACGTAAATAACGTCTTCGGTAGGGATGCGGACAAATCTCTTTTTGGGGTCTTGCGAATCGGCTTTCCCAATGATCAGGTCAGCGAGGATGTCTCCTTTTTCATCCCGGAGTTGGACGAGCGTGCCAACTCCCTCGCCTCCCGAGTCTTCCTTCTTTTTTTCTGGTTCTACGACACCGAAGAGCGCTTGTTCATCGCGTTTCTCACTTGCGACGTTCAAGGCTTTTAGGCCTATGAATAGGTTGGCGGCTTCGCTCATTTGACGATTCGCGTCGGCCGGGTAGTTCTCGTTCGATGGTATGGTCCAAACGCCGGTTTTCCGGTCTTTAGAAACCTCGAACTCCGCATACTTTTCCGCATCGGAATCGTACCGCATGATTTTCAGCGAAGCAGCGACCAAAGGGTCGGTGAACTTCTCAAAGATCACTTGGTTGATCTTGGTTTGTGCGCCGGTCGGGCCGGTGGAATAATTCCTGGTCGTTGTCATCCATGCGAGTGCAGACGACACGATCGCAAGTGCGGTTACGATTCCGGTCTTTGCATTGTCAGACACTTGATTCGTTCTCCATCATCGCAAGCGGTTCTTTGAAATTCCTTCGCGTTCCCTCAGGCGTCGCGAAACCATGACAATAATTCCGACGAGAAGCGGAGGGATCGGAGGGATGAATACAGCGAGCATCTTGTAGCGATTCTTGATCTTATTGATCGCATCATCTGCTTTGCCTCGGGCATCGCGAATGTTGCGATCGCGTTCGCGCTGCAATTTGCTTCGTTCCAAATCAAGCTTTCGAGACAATTGAGATTGCTTGATCTGATATTCCTGTAATCTCTGGTTCAACTCTTGCAGCTTGGAAGCATCGATAGCGCCGTCGGACTGCAGTTTCTCTACCGCTTCCTTGAATTGTCGCTCCGCTTTCGCGCTTGCCTCTTCTACGTCCGATACACTCTCGTTGAATTTCTCTACAACCTTGGCTCTTTCTTCAGCTTCCAGGCGTCGAGCTTCATCCGCTTGAGCCTCGACGAGCTTCAGGGTGCTGTAGGTCGGAACGTGGCGTCGGATGGCGGGATACTTCGTCTCACCCGTGAGCACATCGATCGCGTTGAGGACGAAGGTGATGTTCTGGAATTGGAATTTGATTTCATCCAACTGCGAGGAGTTCTTCCGAATGTCGACGAACACGCTTGACATGCAGTCTACGTCGGAGACGTATATCACCTTCAACGGTTTCACATCGGGGTTTTCTTTTTCCTCGTCGGAGCCTGCACCTGGACCTTCGATATAGGCTGCGATCACCTGCGGGACCGCGCTAGGCTTGCCCCGACGCACGCGAAGTTCTTCTGCGACTCCCAAACCAGATCGCTGAATGGCTCGAACTTCGCTCAGGGGTATGGTTCCCGCAAAGGTACCCGTCGACACCAAGGGGAGGAAACCCGTTCTTGCACCGTTCTTGTGCTTAATGGTTCCTGCTAGAAGAAACATCAGTTCCTTGAGCCCCTTGGTGACTTCACTTTCTTCACTGAGTGCATCGCTTGCACCCGGAGCCTCTTCGCGGACGAAGATCCACAAGTCGGTCGCTTGATCCATCGCAGCGAGGACCGGATAGGGATTGTACTGTTGCCAGCATAAGTCGGGAGCAACAAACCCCATCGGGCTTGGTTGCCCTGGCACATCGATGCCTAACAAATCCCACAGAGGTTGTATTGCACCTTTTGGAGATGGGGGTGCGCCACCGAACATCCCTCCACCAGCGGGGGGCTTCGGATCGCCCGTTCCGGGAATCGAAGGATCAATCGCCGATTGCGGATCCTCGAATATCGCGGTCGGAATTCCGGTAGCAACAGCAGCGATGAAATTGTTCATCTCCTCGGGAGATAGTGTGGACGGTTGAACTGCAAGCAACACATCAATTCGGTCTCCGTCGATTGGAGACGCCGGATTGACATCGACCAATTCATACTGTTTCCCGAGCTCCTCGATGATCGGCTGCGGCGGTTGTTGTTGAAAAGAACGCATGTCCAATCCACCCATCATCTTGGCCTCTGTTTTCAGAACGCCAAGCTTTTTTCGAGCGGGTTTGGCAACGGTCGTCAGAGAGCGGGCCAGTTCATACTCCACTGGAATGCCGGGCTCGAAAAATGGGATCACCACCTTTTGCAAACCGCTTCTCAAAGCCGCACCCAGGATGATCGGTTGATCGGAGATCGCCCCTTGCTCGCGGACACGGACTGTCTGAGGCACAATACCATACTGCTGTTCAGCTTGTTTCTCCTCTTCGCTAGACGCTCCGATCGAATCGTAGATCCGAACCTCCATCGGCACCCCGGCTTTGCTCGCAGTCGATTCAAACTCCTTGAGGAGCGAGACCAATTCGTACTTCGTCTTCGCATAGGATTCCGGAACATCATCGGAGATGTAAGCCTCAACAACAATATCTCGTTCTTTGCCTAGATTGCGGATCATTTCGCTGGTTACCGGCGATAGCGAACTAACCTGCAACTCGGTCGCATCTTTGCGGACGTAGTCGCGGTTCCGAAAAAAGATACTTCCAGTCACTACCGTCACGAGCAACAAGATGCTTCGAAGCAGAAAGTGGAGCCAACGCACGTTGCCGTTCTTGCCCCCGCTCCAGTGCCGCTTGCCGATCAAAATCATGCAAAGATACAGTCCAAAAACGGCTACAAGTATGAAATAGGCTAAGCCCGACAAACTAATCACCCCGCGACCGAAATCGTCGAAACGCTCCGAGAGGCTAAAGTTCTTGATCTCACGTGCATAGGTCCGATCCAGAATCGTGTCCGCCTTCGCGAAGAATGCTAATGGGGCATTGAACAAAGCCCCCAGAATAAAACCGACCGTCAGGTTGTTGGTCAAAAACGACGCGACCATCCCCAAGGCGATCATCGCCAGACCGATCAGCCAATATCCGAGATAGTTGGTAAAGAACAATCCCGTATCGACTTCCCCCATCGTCAAGAGGGCGAGCACCACAAAGTTCGACAGTTGTGAGAACAAAAGCGAAACGGAATAAATGGCTGCCGCAGCGACGTACTTTCCAATAACGATGTCAAAGTCGGTTGCCGGAAGGGTCAGCAGCAATTCATCCGTACCCTGACGTCGCTCTTCTGCCCAGATGCTCATGGTGATGGCTGGGATGAAGAACAGCATGATATACGTGAACCACTTGTTGAGTTCCGACAGCGTCCCGAGATTCGAGCTGAAGAATTCGTGCGGCCAAAACGCCGCCATGCTCGTCAACAGGACGAACAAGCAGAGGAATACATAACCCGTTGGATTGGCAAAGTAGGCGTAGAAATTTCGCTTCACAACCGCCAACGCAACCGGCCGGAAATAGGCCAACATCGAGATGACGGCCAACAGGAATCCTAAGAATAGGATATCGAGAAACAAAAGAACAATTAGAGCATTCGCAATCACTTCTAGAATCCTTACTTCAATCGTTCAGCATTATAGGGAGGTAGACGAGCTTCGACGTTACGCGGCAGCTCCAGTAAGCTTGTGGAATGCCGAGGTCAAGTCGCCTCGCTCTTTCTTCAGCTCCTCAACACTTCCTTCGAATACTTTCCGTCCTTCATTGATCATGATGACTCGGTTGGCCATCGCCTCGACCTCTTGCAGAATGTGAGTCGACAGCAAGATTGTTTTGGTTTCGCCCAGCTTTCGCATGGTGTTGCGAACTTCCCGGATTTGATTCGGATCCAAGCCCGCCGTGGGTTCGTCCAGAATCAACACGTCTGGTTCATGAAGCAGTGCCTGAGCCATCCCAACCCGCTGCCGAAAACCTTTGGACAATTTGCTGATCGCTTTGTGGAGAACCGATTTTAGGTCGCACAACTCGACGACCGTCTCGATTCGTTCCTTGCGATACGCGGGCTTCATCCCTCGAGCCTCGCCGAAGAAATTCAGTAGGCTGAACGGGGTCATGTCCGGGTAGAGCGGTCCATTTTCCGGCAAATATCCCAGATGCTTCGACCCCGCAATGCGATCGGAGAACATGTCGTGGCCAGCGATTTTCGCAGAACCCTCACTGGGCGAAAGATACCCCGTCAGCATCTTCATGGTCGTGCTTTTCCCAGCGCCGTTGGGGCCCAAGAATGCGACCAATTCCCCTCTCTTGACCGAAAAAGAAACGTCTCGAGCCGCAGCGAAGGGTCCGTAGAACTTCGATAGTCCGATGGCTTCGATCATCGGCAATTCGTTGTCTTTTGAG
>CAYXFO010000343.1:0-4959 GCA_964464255.1 uncultured Pirellula sp. | reverse complement strand
TAGAGATCGAGTTTCCCGGTCCCGATCTCGCGGCTGTAGACAACGACTAGCAGATCTCCTTCTCGCACCACGTCACCGAGCGAGACGTGGACGGAATCCACCTGTCCACTCACGATCGGAAAAATATGGGCCAGCCGCTCTTCGTTGAGTGCGACCTTGCCTGTCAAGCTGATCGACCGCGAGAACGGCTTTAGCAGTGGGTTGGAGATCTTGATACCGGAAGCCGCGCGCTGAGACTCCGTCAAGGTCACTGAAGTGGGCAATGGATCCTGGGCAACTAATGAGACGACTGTCTGGATAGCGAAAATCGCAACTGTGAAAACCGCGACCATACGGGATAGGATTCTCATAACGAAAGTCATGTTGAGCCTCCTTGATGGCGAAATCACGCGACAAAGAACAAGCGATGCGGGGAGAGTGAGCGACTCTCGCAGATCAGATATTCCAAACGCAGAACAAGAGGCGTCTGCTACTCGGCTCAACCCATCGGGAGCCAACCACTCGATCCGTATTCCATCGAGCATTTGCCAATGCATCGACGAAGCCGAGGTCATCCACGAGGCAGACGGAGGCAGTGAAAGATGCCGCAGCATCGCATGGTGAATCCGCAATCATCAAACCGCGGTCCGTTGCGGAATCCTCCGGTAGCTCACCGGGCGGGAAGGAAAACGCCCAATGGATATGCATTTCCGTGGGTGCAACGTAGGTGTCTGCCGAACCATGAAATCGTTCCACATGTGCAGCTAATGCCGTGTGGGCTAATGCCTGTTCAGCAATCCCCGAGGTCTCGAAGTCCGAGTGACGATGCACGACCAAACGAGGAGCAACCAGCGAAGCGAGTACGAGGAGGCATCCCAGAATTGAGATCGCTTTTTCCATTCCTCGTCTTGGGCTCATTGTTCAATCAAACCGAGTTCATGTGATTCAACGAGAAAGGGAACTGCCTGGGGCGAGACTCTTCCAAGTTACTCATCGACATATCAAACTTCCTGCATCAAGTTTAACTCGCAGCAGAGCTTTCCGCTACAAGTGCCGGATTGTCACGGTTGCCGATTCATTTTAATTGAACCTTGACGGTATCGATTTTGCCTTCAAATACAAAAGGCCGACGAGAAAAGTAGTCCGTCGAGACCGTTGAACCGAGATCGCATCCAATATCCAAGGATTCACTGGCTGTAAACGCTGCCGGAACCGTTCGTGTCAGAGCGATACGGCCCGATTCCTTTCCGTCGACTGTGATGATCACTTCGCCAGGAGCCCCAGGTTTCGCGATCGCAGTATCGATAACGATCGCATGTGCACCAGCAGCCAAAGGGCTTGGGCTGCGGTACTCATACTGTTCGATGATCATCATGTTGTAGAGATAAACGAGATGGCCTTGGTCCATATAAACGACCAGACCGCCCCCTGAGCCACCGAGCGCGTACAGAACGCCGTTCGCTTTTTCATCGCACTGCATGTTGATGGTCACGAGATTGCTTTGGCGTCCCAATCCAGGAGCCGTAAACTCGGGCATGCGTTTTGTGCTTGAGGTGAATGTCCATGATTTGTAAGGGGGGGCGATTCGGTCTTGGGGACGCATACGCAACCAGTTTCCAGCTCCGATCGGAAGATCCTTGTTGTCTTCTGCTAAGGCGAGAAACTCTTTCTTCAATGCCTCAAGCTTTTCCGGATACTTTGCAGCGACATTATCAGCTTGACTGAAATCTTCGGCTACGTGATAGAGTTCCCATGGATCAGTCGCGGAATCCCATTTGCTAATCAATGGCAGAGACATCGGAGTATTCCAAGGGTAAAAGGATCCGAAGGCCGATGCCATCCAACCATCTTTGTAGATCGCGCGGCTGCCGTTGTTGTCAAAGAACTGGACTCGATTTGTCTCCGGCGCATCGGCTCGCCCAAAGGTCGCTGCAAAACTGTGGCCATCGAAAATCATCTGGTTGAAACCGTTGACTACTTTGGGGGGCTTGATAGCGAGTAAGTCGTAGATGGTGGGGACTACGTCGACACAGTGCAGGAACTGGGGGCGGAGTTGATTGTCGGGTTGAATTTTTTTCGGCCAGGAGATCACCAGGGGATTACGAGTACCACCGAAATGAGCCGCAACCAGCTTGGTGCTTCGGAACGGCGTACTCCCGGCCCACGCCCAACCGGCATGGTACATGTTGTCCGTAGCAGGACCCCCGAGCGCATGGATACCTCCAAGCCTTTCGAGCGCGGACAGTTGTTGCTCGATGGTATTGGGGATGTTGTTCTGAGCAAGCAGCTCGCTGATGGACCCCTGCTGACCTTCGGCGCTCGACCCGTTATCTCCAACGATGTAAAAGATGAGGGTGTTGTCTCGCAAGCCCCGTGACTCGAGGCCATCGACTAGTTTTCCTATTTGCGCGTCGGTGTGTTCGACAAAGCCTGCGAACAATTCCATGCCACGAGCTTGAAACGCTTTTTGATTTTCCGGGATGTCGCTCCACGCCTGCATGGTGGGATCGCGGGGCGTCAACTTGGTCCCCGGAGGAATGATTCCCATGTCCAGTTGCCGTTGGTAGACGCGTTCGCGGTACGCATCCCATCCATCATCGAACTTGCCTTGGTACTTGTCGGCCCACTCGGGGAAGATGTGATGCGGTCCGTGGACTGCACCGGGAGCCCAGTACATGAAGAACGGCTTGTCCGGTGCGAACGCTTGTTTGTCGTCAAGCCACGCGAGAGCCTTTGCGACCATGTCCTCGGTGAGATGGTATTTTTCGTCGTGCGGTGGCTCGATCGTCTGGTAGTTCTCAACCAACCGCGGTTCCCACTGCGAGGTTTCTCCGGCCAGGAAACCATAGAAGTAATCGAAACCATAACCGTTGGGCCATCGATCTTTGGGGCCTATGGAGGTGGTTTCGGTCGCGGGTGTGTTGTGCCATTTACCGAAAGCCGATGTTGCATAGCCATAATGACGAAGCACCTCGGCAACGGTCGCTCCTTCCTTGGGAATCACCCCGGTAAATCCGTCGAACGCAACCGCTCGTTCGGCGATGGTACCGGAACCGACGCGAGTGTGATTCCTGCCAGTGAGCAGCGCAGCTCGCGTCGGGGAACAGATCGATGTGGTGTGAAAGCGATTATATCGCAAGCCTTGATTGGCGAGCTTGGTCAAGGTCGGCATGTGAACTTCACCGCCGAACGTATCTGCAACACCAAACCCTATATCGTCGAGCAACACGATCAAGATGTTGGGAGCGTCATCGGAAAACCGTCGCTTGGGCGCTGGCCACTTCATCGTGGAATCCTGCAATCGAGGTTTGGCAACGCTCTCCATCGCTGGTTGGGGAAAGGGGAGGATTGAGCCATCGTCTTGCGGAGCAGCATCGCTGTTGCACGCAAATAGAAGAATAACAGCGAATGCGATGATGGTTCTCATGAAGAAACTCGTTGGAAGAGACTCGCGAAATGATCTGCACCGACTCGGGCGAGTTTACTTCGCGAGTATAACCGATGTCACAGGAAAATGATCCGAGGGGGTTCGACCATCCACTGCATCGTGCACGATCTCGGCGGCTTGGACGATGAAGTGATCGGAGCATCCGATCCAGTCGATGCGAGGACCACCGGTTTGCTTTGCATCGAAACCGGAGAAGGTTCCTTCGTTGGATTGCGGTGTTGGCTGTACAACACGCAAGGTATCGGACAGGAGTCGGCTCGATGTGTCACGTTGCGCAAAAAGATTCGCGTACGTCACATCCTTCGGATCTGCGTTAAAATCCCCTGTCACGATCCAGCGACACTCAGCACCAATCTCTTGAAGCTTGGCTCGGATCAGCGACGCACTTTCCGCACGTGCATTTCGCCCTTTGTGATCGAAGTGGGTATTGAGGAACAGAATTGGGCTCACGTCTGGAGATTTCCGATCCTGTAACTTTACCCAGGTCGCGATACGTGGCAGGGCTGCGTCCCAACCTTTGCTGCCGACTTGGTCCGGAGTCTCGCTCAACCAGAAGTGTCCGGAGCCGAGCAATTCAAAGCGATCCTTGCGATAGTATAAAGCCGCCATTTCGCCAGCTTCTTTTCCGTCATCCCGCCCGGCAGCCACGGTCTGGAATCCAGATAGTTGTTCCAAAAAGTAATCGCGCTGGAAGGCGAGAGTTTCCTGCGTGCCGAGCAAATCAGGGTTAAATCGCGTGACGGTCTCAATCAAAGCCGTACGGCGATTTTCCCAGCGATTGACTCCATCGTTCGCGGTGCCGTATCGGATGTTGAAGGACATCACGCGAATCGGCTCGGCGGCGATCGCTTGATAAGTGTCGCCGAACAACGCGGTGATAGTGGTGACCGTGAATAGCATTGTCCAGAATAGACGAGCGAGAGGTTTCATGTGCGGAGTCTCATGTAGAGATTAAGAATAATGCGGGCCCATGATTCTAGCAGCAATGCTCTCAAGGAGTCCAACCTGGTACGGAGGCCGCTTGCTTTACCCATGAAAGAAATTGCTTTTCATCCAACTCAAAATCTTCATAGATATCGAGCCAGCGGCATTCACCGCTTTTGGGAGTCCCGCCGGGAGGGATCGGTTCGAGCGATGTTCCTTTGAAAAACGAAACCTTCACATAGCGCGTGAAAACGTGGAAGGTTACAAACCAGCCTTGGCCTTCGACGCCGTAGAAGGGGGAATTCCACCTGACTGCTTTTTGAACTTTGGGAACCGCTCTGACGATGAGCTGGTCGAGTCGCTCACCGACTGCGCGTTTCCAGTCCGGCATTGCGGCGATGTAAGCTTGTACGGGTTCGTCGCCATCGGCTTTCGCGATTTGAGGATTGCCGCCTGACAGGAGTTTGACGGGTTTCGAAGGCACTTTTCGTTTCGGCATGAAATCAGATGATACCAAAAATCTACCAACAGATTTCAAATACTCTTTTACGTGCCACCCACCTATTTGACATCCCCTTCCCCTTTTGCTATCTTGGTCGGCCCAGGAG
>CAYXFO010000342.1:0-4972 GCA_964464255.1 uncultured Pirellula sp. | reverse complement strand
CTTGCCTAGCTGGTTGATTGTGACGTGCGTTTCGGTAGCCAGCTTTATCCTTGTCTACCAATTCAGTGGTTTCGCTCCGTTTCAAACAGGTCGATTCGCTAAACTCGGAAGCTCCGCTGTGGAGATTATCGCTTCGCCGATCCTCAGGCCCAATGCCTTCTGGGGGCAATTACTACGGCCCCGCAATTTCGCATTTGCTGTTTTGATGCTGGTACCGTTTGCAACCGCGGGTTCTATATCCTTTGGATCGCGAGCTTGGTTATGGTCGCTGCTCGCCATTTCCCCACCGGTTTTCGTCTTGATGATCTGGGAACATTTGCCCGCTCAGTCCTTGGCATTTCAGTATACAAGTTGCCTGATTCCGATCTTGTTTGTTGGGATGATCGAAACCACGACGAAAGCGCCAAAGCCTGAGAGTCGAGCGCTGGGTATGTTGGCAACGGTTTGGATTCTGTCCATCTCGATCGGTCAAATGCCTTGGAGCAACGACTCTCTTGGGGATATCAAGGCCAAGACCTATGGGTTGCAGTCCAGCGTTGAATCCCGAAAGAATCGCATTTATGGCAGCAAGGAAGCTCAGAGGATTACTGCATGGATCCAGTCGCTGCAAAAGCGATCTTCCGAAACGGATGGTCACGGATCTGCAACTGAGAGACTGCCCGATTGGAAGAGTCTCCGGGTGTTGGCGACAGGTAGAATTGCAGCCCATTTTGTCGGGGTACGCGATGTGGAAACAGTGGGCCAATTTTGGCAACGATACAATGCTCTTAAGTCGTTGGATACCAATCTTGTGAGCCCCATACTCAGATACGACGTTATTCTTTTGGACCTACATGAGTCGTTTCAGCAAACCCCTGAAGAAACCGCGCGCACATTGATCGAGGCAGAGACGCATGGCTGGAGGAAATTGAAAAGCGAACGCGATTTCCTAGTCTTAACGCGTTAGGGTCTTGGCGACGAGTCTCGCGATTCGGTATCTTTAGCAGCAATGGACAAACCCTCTCCCCAATGCGGCGACCGACGAAAGAAGCACGATGTCACTTACTCATCCACTGCAATTTGTCCCACTCGTTCTGATACTCGTAACCTTTCTCGTGGCGGACTCCCAAATCGCATCCGCACAACGAGTATTCAAAGCGGGAGCCGCCCAGGTGGACGTGACACCCCGCGAACCGGTTCCGTTATGGGGTTACGGAGATCGACATGCCAAGTTGTCCGAAGGGACACTGGACCCACTTATGGCAACCGCCTTGGTTATCCAAGCCGGAAAAAACAAAGTGGCCATTGTCGGACTCGATATCGGGCGATCACCGGTCGAGGATTCGCTTCAACGCATCCGCGAACAAATCAAGACCAAGGCCGATATTGATGTCTCCTTTATCGCGGGGTCCCACACGCATCATGGACCGGTTGTCGAACTCTCGGACAAGCCGGGACGAGGGCGAGGCCGTTTCGATGCAGCCGTCCGCTACGCGAAACAATTGGAAGAAGGAATCATCGAAGCGATCGTGACAGCCGATGCCAAGTGCGCCGATGCTCAGATAGCCACCGGGACGGTGACGCTCGAGAACTTCAACCGCAACCGCCACAGCAGTATCGCACCGGCTCCGTGCGATACCCTGCTGAGCGTGATGCGATTGACCCGAAACGAAGACGGTGCATCGATCGCTACTGTGGTAAACTTCACAGCGCATCCCACCAGCCTCCCCAGTGATTCATGCAAGTTTTCGTCCGACTATGTCGGACCTATGAGACAACTCATTGAAAAGGAGTTGGGGGGACAAGCAGTTTTCATGCAAGGAGCTGCAGGGGACATCTCTACCAATCGCGGCCCCTTCGGCGACCATGTCGCCTATGGCCAAGCTCTCGGCAGAGCCGTTATCAAGCTTGCAGGTGAACTGAAACCTGAAAGCGTTGCCTCTCCATCGCTAAAGGTTCGCGAGGAGCGATTCGAATTCGAATCGAGAACCGATTTCAGGAATCCGATCGTGCAGGGTGTCTACTCCGTCGCATTCTTTCCAGAGTTGGTCGCGAACTTCGTGGACGAATACAGCGATGGAATCCGTCCGCGATTGACGGTGGTCATGCTCAACAAAGAGATCGCGTTGGTCGGCGTTTCGGGAGAGTTTTTCTGCAATCATGCGATTCGGTTGCGAGAGCGAGCGAGGGTGCAGAGGGTTTTCTTTTTCGGCTACTGCAACGGATACCATCAATACTTTCCCACGATCGAAGGAGCCGCAGAAGGGAAATACGGTGCTGATGAACAAGTCGCTCCCGCTCAAGTAGGTGCAGGCGAAACCATGATGAATGCTGCGCTGACGTGGATCTATGAATTGCAAGGAAAACTCGCTCGGTCCCAACCAGCGGCGCAATAACCCTTAAAGGAAACCTCCCATGCCCGGGTTGGTCCATGCGAGTCGCCAAGAGCACGGGGTTGCCTAACGATTTTTGCTGGTAGCTTTTTTCACGCTTCCATACCGGCATGGGTATTTGTCGTCTAAAATAACGATGTCGCGTTCATTCCAACCCTCATCCGCCTACCCTAGCCGATGTCATGGCCGCACGATTCCTTCCGCTGGATTGCCGCAACAAGATCCTCACTCTTATAGTCGTTCTCGTTGCTTTTCTGCTTCCTTCGCTGCACGCTTCGAGCGAAGAGCCGATTCGATTCAATCGAGACATCCGACCGATTCTTTCGGACAACTGCTTTTATTGCCATGGCCCCGATCGAAACAAACGTCAGGCCGACCTGCGCCTCGATACCGAAGCAGGGCTTCGTGGCGATGCAGGGTCAGGACACTCGGCCGCGATTGTCCCAGGCAACCCAGACGCAAGCGAATTGGTCCGCAGGATACTATCCGCTGATCCGGATGAGCGGATGCCTCCGCCTGAAACGAAAAAATCGCTCAGCGAATCACAAGTCAATCTCTTGAAGAGGTGGATCCAAGAAGGAGGACGCTATGAAGGACACTGGGCCTTCATGCCTCGCGAGCAGTCGAGCGTCCTGTCGCCAAAGCAAGGGAAGCAACTGTCCGACTTGCAAGCGACGGCTAAGCTCGATCAATGGATCGCTCGCGGCCTCGAATCGCAAGGTCTCCCGTCAGCACCCGAAGCCGACAAGATCACATTGCTGCGACGTCTCCACTTCGACCTCATCGGCCTGCCACCGAGCGAAGCGGATGTCGCCGAATTCCTGAACGACGATTCGCCGAACGCCTACGAGCATGTGGTCGATCGCTTACTCGCATCCCCTCATTTCGGCGAACGCATGGCGATTTGGTGGCTCGACCTAGTTCGTTATGCGGACAGTGTCGGCTACCACGGCGATCAAGAGGTCAGCGTCTCTCCGTTCCGGCAGTATGTGATCGATGCATTCAATCAGAACATGCCGTTCGATCAGTTCACGATCGAGCAACTCGCCGGTGATTTGCTTCCGAATCCGAGTAAACAACAACTGATCGCCTCGGGATACAACCGCCTGGGCATGATGAGCGCCGAAGGAGGCGTGCAGGACAAAGAGTATCTTGCAAAGTACATGGCGGAGCGTGTTCGCAATGCGACCGGCACATGGCTAGGCATCACACTCGGTTGCGCCGAATGCCACGATCACAAATTTGATCCTTTGACAACAAAAGACTTCTATCGATTCGGCGCCTTCTTTGCCGACATCAAGGAGCAAGGCCTGTACGCGGGCTCCAATGACTCCGGAGTTTGGGGTTCCTATATCAAGGTTCCCACTCCCGAGCAGGAAGCAAAACGAGAAGATCTCGTTCGGCAACGCGACGCGGTCCGAGCCATCATCAACGAAACGACCCCCGAACTCATCAGTGCGATGGATCAATGGGAACTCTCCCAACGACCTTGGGTAACGCTCCAACCCGACTCGATCGTGTCGCTCGAGGGAGTATCGCTCAGGAAGTTGCCGGATGGTTCGATCCTTGCGGGTGGCAAGAATCCATCGACCGACACCTACATCTTGACCTTCCGCGATTTGCCAAAAGGAATCACGGCCCTTCGCCTAGATACGCTTCCAGATGATTCCCTGCCTCGCAAAGGTCCCGGACGAGCGGGCAATGGCAATTTCGTCTTGTCGGAATTCGTGGTCCACCTCCGTTCGGCCAGCGGCGAAACGACCCAGATACCATTGCAGAACCCTACGGCAACCTACGAGCAAACAGGCGCCGCTGGTTCGAACCCCTATGGCAAGTGGAGTATTGCGGCAGCTATCGATGGCGATACCAAGGGACGCAACTGGGGCTGGGCGGTCATGGAAAAAGTCGGGACACCGCACGCGGCAGTCTTTGAAACCGCAAGCGATCTGAGCCTCAACGAAGGTGATTCGATCGCTATCGGATTGTGGCAGAATCTAGACAACCCACAACATACGATTGGTCGCTTCCGTCTCTTAGCCACCACGGCTCCACGTCCGGTCCAGGTCGCTAACTTCCTCCCCGCTCCGATTGAACAAATCGTTCAAATTCCGAAAGATCAACGATCGGATGAGCAGCGGGCGAATTTGATGAACTACTTCCGAGGAATCGCGCCGCAACTCGAACCGCAACGGCAACAACTGGCGCAGATTGAAAAGAGCCTCACCGAACTTGAAGCATCGATGACGTCCACGTTGGTGACCGAGCAGGTGATGCCTCGTATGATCCGCGTACTGGCTCGCGGCAATTGGATGGATGAAAATGGCGAGGGTGTCACCCCAGCCTTCCCGGCCGCGATCAGCAAATCGGAGCCTCCTGCAGAGCGACGACTGAACCGATTGGATCTCGCTAAATGGATGGTTGAACCCGATAACCCGCTCACCGCGAGAGTTCTCTCCAATCGCTTGTGGAAGCTTTTCTTCGGTGCAGGGCTGTCCAGGAAATTGGACGACATGGGTGCACAAGGAGAATGGCCGAGCCATCCGGAATTGCTCGACGAGATCTCGCAATGGTGGATCGATACCGGTTGGGATATCAAACGT
>CAYXFO010000341.1:0-4975 GCA_964464255.1 uncultured Pirellula sp. | reverse complement strand
GGAAGAAAACCGAACCACTCGCATAAGCTTTGAGTACTCCCCAAGATGCGGAACGGATCCCACGGGAGACCGATCCTCGGAGAATTACCGAAAGTGAAACAACTGATTTTTCTCTTGGGGGCATCCGGACATGCAAAAATGATCATCGAAGCAGCCCAATCCAGACAAGCATGCGAGATTGTTTGCTGCCTCGACATCCCTGGTCCCCAACGTCGTGAACTGCTCGGAGTGGCGGTTGAATCCGAAAGTCCCGCTCTACTCGAGGAATTGCAAGCAAAGGGCTGTCAAGGTTTCGCGGCGATCGGCGATAACCGCATTCGCCGAAAAGTCACTCAAATGCTTGATGATCGGGGGATCGAACAACCAACCATCATCCATTCCTCGGCAGTGATCTCACCATCTGCTAGCATTGGCGCTGGGTCGATCGTCATGCCCAATGCAGTTGTGGGTGCTTCATGCCAAATCGGCAAGGGAGCAATCATCAACACGTCATCCCACATTGACCACGACGGTTTCGTCGAGGACTATTGTCATGTTGCGCCCGGCTGCCATATTGCGGGCAACGTGTCGATTCGAGAAGGAACGTTTCTCGGGGTCGGAGCCTGCGTGATCCCGGAGATCTCTATTGGAAAATGGGTGGTTGTCGGAGCAGGCTCAACCGTGATTCGAAATATTCCCGAACATGAGATTTGGGTCGGTAATCCAGCCAAGTTTCTCAGGAAAAACAACGGCGGCTGCGTCTGATTCGGTACCGCGGAAACGGCATTGATTCAAACAGCGAGTCTTGCCTAGAATGCCGTGATTGTCAGAGAATGGAATCTTTGAGTGAGGCAACCGATGAAAGTTCGTGTGGCAGAACCCGTCCTCGACGGGAATGAGGGGAAGTACGTATTAAACTGCCTCGAAGAAAACTGGATTTCCTCACGCGGTAAATACATCGAACAATTCGAACAACTATTGGCCGATTACTGTGGTACCAAACAGGCGGTTGTTACCAACAATGGGACCACTTCTCTGCATCTAGCTCTTGTGGCATGCGGAGTTCAATCGGGCGATGAAGTGATCATGCCGACCCTATCCTACGTCGCCACGGCAAACTCGGCGGTCTACTGCGGTGCAAGGCCTGTGTTCGTCGATTGCGAACCTATCTACTTCTCGATGGACCCCGACAAGATCGAGGCCGCAATCACCAAGAGAACCAAGGCGATTATGACCGTTCCTCTGTATGGTCATCCCGTCGACATGGATCCGATTCAGGAAATCGCGGACAAGTATTCCTTGACCATCATCGAGGATTCAGCCGAATCGCTGGGGGCCGAATACAAGGGACGACGGGTCGGTTCCCTCGCGCATTGCTCTTCCTTCAGCTTTTTCGGAAACAAGACAATTACCACCGGCGAGGGTGGTGCCATCACAACCGATGATGAAGAACTCGCATCGCGCATGCGATACCTTCGGGGGCAAGCGGTTGATCCACAGAAAAACTATTGGCATAAAGACGTCGGCTTCAATTATCGGATGACCAACATCGCAGCCGCGATTGGCGTTGGCCAAGCAGAACGCCTCGATATTCACGTCGGACGAAGGCGACAAGTAGCCCAGTGGTATCGCGAAGAATTGTGGTCCGATCAGACGTTCTTAATCCTGCCCCAAGAAGCACCCTGGGCAAAGCATTCGTACTGGATGTACACGGTCATGATCCGAGGAGCCGATCGTAGACTGCGCGATGAAATTGCAAAAGAGATGGCCATTCAGGGAGTTGAGACACGACCTGTGTTCTATCCGATCCACACGATGCCGTCCCATCTGCGCGGTGAACAAAATCACCCGGTCTCTGAGATGTGTTCTGCCTCCGGCCTCAACTTGCCAACGCATGGCAAACTGACCAGACAGGATATCGCTCTCGTAGGAGATACCTTGCGCAGCGCATTTGAGATCGCAATACGTCGCCATGCACTCCGGGAAGCAGCCTAAGCGGATCTAAATTCGCTTCCTCTAGGTGTCGAGCGAATTTCGGTTTTCCGGAACAAGCCAAATCGCGAAGATCCCCAAGGCATAGATGAGGGCGCAGATCGTACCCACCTGTCGATAGTCGCCACCCAGCAGAGCAAATAAACCACCCGCGAAGATCACACCAATCGCCGTCGCAAAGCGGCCGGAGTTATACGCCAGCCCGCTCCCTGTGGCCCGAACATGCACCGGAAAAATCTCCGGTAAAAATACGGCCAGCCATCCGAAGAACAACGTTGCGACCAACCCCTGCGCGAAGACCACCGCATGGAACCCCGGCTGCATCGGTGCGGTCCATTGAAACATCGCGATCGTCAAAATGGTCGTGCCGATACTGATCAACAGATAACACGTTCGCCTGCCCAGATAGCCAACCAATTGGGCTCCGATGAAACTTCCGATCGTTGCACCCAATGCCCACCAGCCCTGTGTCGCTCCCTTGTAGCCAGGATCCTGAGCGCTCGCAATCTTGTCCGCCCAGGGAATCATCCACTTGCTCGCCGACCATGCTCCAATGAGCGGTATCGATGCCAAGCAGATCGCGACCAAAGTTATGGGCAATAGATCGCGGTGGAACAATGCGCTCAACGATGTCGACCGCCGCATGGGTTCTCGATGTCGACTGGTTAACCACGCCGGGGATTCGGGCAACACGGTGAGAACGGCTATTCCCAAGATTGCGGGCACTCCAGCGAGATAGAACAACCATCGCCATGACTCAGCGCTGACCGGCCAAATCCGCACAATCTGGGACAACAAAAGAATACCGCCATTGAGACCGGCACTCATCACTCCCATCGCTAGCGGCCGACTGACCGTGGACCAACTCTCGGCAACCAAAGCCATCGCATTGGGCCATAAACCTCCTACCCCCAAACCGACCAAGAAACGGAGGATCAGCATTTCTTCCTGACGGGTGACCCAGGCTCCCATCGCAGCGAATATCGAATAGAACAGGATGCTGACCCCCATCGCGCGCGATCGTCCGATCCGATCTCCGAGATTGCCAAGAACAATCCCTCCGATCGCCGCTCCTAACATCAACGCTGCCGTGAACCAAGCAAACCACTGTCCGCCAAGTTCGGCGGTGTACGATTCACCAATGAGGCTCTTTGAAACACTCAACGAAGCGATCGGCATCAACCCCAGTTCGATCCCGTCAAAGACCAATCCCAAGCCCGCAGCCACCAGGATCGAAGTCCGTGCGATCGGCGATAAGGGGGAGTTGCTCATGGAGCGTTCCGATCTGCCGAGCCATCGACAGCCATGCGGCGCACCACCTCGATGACCGCGCTATTGTCCATTTCGCCAAGTCCCATCGATTCCCCCTGCTCCAACCATTTTCGATGGACATCGACAAGTTCGGGATGCATGCCGACTTGATGGGCCGCGTTCAAGATCAATCGAATATCCTTCAGATGCTGGGACAATTTGGCTTGAGTGGCATAATCCCGGCCCACCATTTTGTCCCCTTTGGTATCCATTTGTTGGGAATAGGCTGCGCTGCCGCGGAGGACTTCGATCGCTTGCTGGCCGTCGATTCCCAGTCGTTCAGCGAGAGTCAATCCCTCTGCTAATGCTGCTCGATTCAGGCCGAGGACCAGATTGCTTACCAGCTTCATATTGGCGGCATTGCCACATGCTCCGACGTAGAAGACCCGTTTGCCGAGTACCGGCCATAGATCGCTGCAGGCATCAAATGGCTTTCGATCGCCGCTGGCAATCACCGTTGCTTGTCCCTCGCGAGTCTGATGGCTTGACCCGGAAATCGGAGCATCCAGATACGCTGCGCCGAGATCCGCCAAACGCTGCTGCCATCGGCGACTTTGCGATGGTTCACCCGTGGTCGTGTCGATGATGATATGACCGGGGCGAATACTCGGAAGCCATCTGTTTAGCACCTCCTCAACCACTTCGCTCGAATAGAGGCAGAGGATAACTCGCGTGCATTGTTCCAAGGGATTCGCGGACCAAAGGGCTCCTTGCTCGAGCCACTCAGTCGCCTTGTCCCGGGTACGGTTCCAGACAACGAGTGGATAGCGATGAGCGAGAATACGCGGTGCGATTGCGCTTCCCATAAGCCCCAAACCGACCAGGCCGATCGGGTCGCGTTTGGATGAGTCCACGTGCTGCTCCGAAGTGCGAATACAACGACTACCCGATCAAGTCATGGACGACGCGTCCGTGAACATCGGTCAGTCGAAAATCTCTGCCAGCGTAGCGATAGGTTAGTCGCTGGTGGTCTAATCCTAACAGATGGAGCATCGTAGCATGTAGGTCGTGAATCGACATCGGATTTTCCACGGCCTTGAATCCAAACTCGTCGGTCGCCCCGTAGATGGTTCCTTTGCGGACGCCCCCACCCGCCATCCATAAGGAAAAACCCCAGTGGTTATGGTCGCGGCCCTGGGAAGCACCGCCACCGTTTTGGTTCATTTCGACCGACGGAGTGCGTCCGAATTCGCCCGTGCACAGGATCAAAGTTTTATCGAGCAATCCGCGTTGCTTGAGGTCGTTGATCAATGCACCGAGGCCTTGATCGCATTCATTCGCAACTTTGCGATGCTCGTCCTTGATATTGGAATGGCTGTCCCACGGTTGCATGTTGCCGTGCCACGTTTGTACGAAACGAACTCCCCGTTCCACCAATCTCCGCGCGATGAGCAGTTGCCGATTCTGTGGGCCTTCGCCATACATTTTGATGATGTGCTCGGGCTCTTTTGACAAATCGAAAGCATCGATCGCTTCCGTTTGCATGCGGTAGGCCAACTCGAACGATCGGATGCGTGCCTCGACGTGTGACTCTTCGGCATGTTTCATCGCATGCTGGGCGTTGAGTTGCTGAAGCAACGAGAATTGCTCCGCCTGTTCCTCGGTTGTTATCCGCGAATTCCGGATGTCGGAAATCAGTTGGGTCGGATCGGTCTTGGAGGTGTCGATTAGGGTCCCTTGATAGGCCCCGGGC
>CAYXFO010000340.1:0-4975 GCA_964464255.1 uncultured Pirellula sp. | reverse complement strand
TACCGCATTCTAGCTTTCGAACCGTACGCTCCAGTCGGACGAGCCGACTGAGGGCGAAGCCGACTGGGGGCGAAGCAGATCGCGGCCCCCGATGGGCTTGTCGCATTCAGACCTTTTTTCGGACCAGATGAGCGCCGGTTGCCATCTATATGTCCCGACAAACTGCTGGCCGGCAAACCGAATACATGGGTGACATGCAATAGCACACTGCCAAGAGGCGAGTTGTTAGCGAGGTTCATCGATCCAAACGCAGGATGGCGAAGAGAACGATTCCGAGATAATGGCTAGCGCTAGCCAAAATGACCATGACATGCCATACCGGATGGAAGTACCAAGCGCGATGATCATTTTGAAGGAACAGCACACCCAGCGTGTAGATCAGACCACCGAGCAACATGGTCAGAAAGCAGATCGTGCTGGTCGACCAGAAGAGCGCCACCGCTGGGAGCCAGCCCATGACGATGTAGGATACGGTAGTCATATTGTCGACCCGGTGTTTGGCGAGGACTTTGGAGTAAAAGCCTGCGGCTGCGGCGAGCCAAACCAACGTGATCATCACGATTCTCGGCCATCCCTGCATGCTGCTCCAGATGAATGGCGTAACGGTGCCAGCGATCAGCGTATAGATGACCCCTTGATCGAGCGACCGCATGCGGTGCCGGCCTTTGGGGTCCCGAACTGCATGTGAGAGGGTAGAGAACAAGTACATCGCAGATAAAGAGAGCCCGTATACAACGCAAGCCGCAACCATTGATGGATGGTAATGAAAGGCAAGTTGGGCCAAGGCGAGCCCTGCGGGAATACTCAACGCAAAACCGATCCCATGGATCCAAGCGTTGAAGGTTTCCAATGACGCATTGTCTTCAGTCCAAATGCGTGCCATCGATTCGACGGAATCTCCTCTGATTTTCTTGGTAAAAGATTTTGCTCATAGAGAGCGAGTCTAACGAAAATCGATCGATGCGTACATGGATGCCTCCGTCGAGGATATTCTGAAATATCGGTGAATCAGGTTCTTGAGCTAGCTCAATAAACCTTTGCTTCAGACGGGACAAGCCCGTCTGGGAGCTTTCCTTTCGTGCTACCGCATTCTAGCTTTCGAACCGTACGCTCCAGTCGGACGAGCCGACTGGGGGCGAAGTCGGACTGGGGGCGAAGGCGACTGAAAGCGAAGCAGATCGCGGCCCCCGATGGGCTTGTCCCATCGGAGCCAACGGTTCGCGGCTAGAGCACGCCAGCAAAAACAACAGACCCCGACAGGCTTGCCCCGTCCGGTGAATCAGGTTCGTGAGCTAGCCCTGTTGGTCACCGCGTGAAAATCATCGACTGATCACTCGTAAATCGGATAGAAGCAACCGAAAGCTTGTTCGCAGAAGACACCGGGGTCGTTGAATCGCTGATGACGGTCCAGAGCATTGATCGCTGCCATGTGATCCTCGCTCAATTCGAAATCGAAGAGTTGCAGATTTTCCTGCAGATGCTCGCGCGAACTGCTCTTCGGGATCACAGCCGTCCCTCGCTGAACGCCCCAACGCAATACGACTTGTGCAGGAGTTCGACCAACGCTCGTCGCGATACTACGTACCACGGGATCGTTCATGACCGAGTCTTGGGCCGTCGCCATCCCCAACGGAATATACGACGGCGCACCGAAGGGAGAGAACGCCGTGTATGCGATCTGCTCCGATTGGCAATAACGCAACAGCTTGGACTGCACCAAGTACGGATGGGACTCCACCTGCAAGACCGATGGACGAATTCGGCAATAGGACAACAGGTCTCGGATCAGAGATGTGCCGAAATTACTGATACCGATATGGCGAACCAACCCTTCGTCGACGAGTCGCTCCATCGCACCCCAAGTCTCCGCGATCGGGACGGGATCATGGACCATCCGAGGCGGTTTCGCGTCCGGATCGTAAAACCATCCTGCGGGATAGCGAACCTCAAAGGGCACATACGCCAATGAGATAGGGAAGTGGATGAGGTAAAGATCCAAGTAGTCGACTCGCAGATCTTGCAGCGTCCGTCGACATGCCCGACCGACATGCGATTGGCGATGATAAGTATTCCACAGTTTGCTAGTCACCCATAATGAGTCGCGGTTGCATAGACCATTCTTCAAGACTCGTTCGATCCCTTCTCCCACCTCACCTTCGTTTCCGTAATCGGCCGCGCAATCGAGGTGTCGGTACCCCCATTTCACCGCCTCGACCGTTACGTCTGCCGTTCGATCGCGATCGATCTTCCAAAATCCCAAGCCCACCGAGGGGATGGATCCGCCACTAGGGAGTGTTAACGTTTTCATAGTTTTTTTGAGGGGCTAGAGGGAAGCAGTCCAAGCAGTATTGCCACAATCCCGGCTATGGTTCAAGCTAATGGGATCCCTGACAGCAAAAACATCAGGCAAGTAGCGAATCTCGTCAAGAGTTCCATCCGGTCAACAGACAAATCCTCTCAAGGAGTTCCAAGTGAAGGAATCGTACCAAAAAACGGCTCAACGTTCTCTTTTGCGAATGAGTCGATGGAGTCTTTGTCTAGCGGCCAGCATCCCTGCCGTACCCTTGGTTGGGTGCACTGGTGAGGCGAGCAAGACCGAGGTCTCATCTGCATCGAGCGGATTCAAGCCTGCCGATGATACTGGTGCGGGCAAGAAAGCGGCGGGGGGCGACACGAGTAAGGCTCAGGCTTCCCAGAAAGGGCCCGCCCCATCCGATTCCAACAACTCCCCGCCATCCATCCCGACGACCCCTCCCCTGCCGAGTTTCGACCCTACGCAAGTTGACTCTGCTCTTGCCGCAAAGAGCTACATGAAAATCGAGCTGACGGATTCTCAGGATCCCAAAGAGCTCGTTCGATTTCTCGGCTCCGTTGATCGTGCGATTCAAGAGATGCAGAAGGATGCTGGTGCTCGAGTACTCAACAACGATCAGATATTCGATCGCGGAATGGCGATTTCTCGTATCAAACTCACGGCTGCTGAGCGGCTTGAAAAGCTATCGACCGTTCCTGAAGAAAAATCGCGAGCCTTGATCGCTAAACTTGACGCCCTCGCTCAAATGGCGCAATTCAAGGATGTTGCATCCGCGGATGAATTGCGAATCGTCGCCAAGCAACTCGCTACTTATGAGGATCCCAAGGTTGCGATGCAAGCCACACGCATGCAGTTGATGTCGTCAGTCATCGATCTGAAGAATCAAGCGGCAACACCCGAATCCGTATTGGAACTGGCAACGAGTGTCTTGGAGAAGATGGAGAAGCCGGATCCCGGTGTCTTCACCAGTCTCGCCCAAGCGGCTCAAGCTTTGGATACCGCCGCGACTCAGAGCGAGACCGATCCCGATACAGCCGCCTCCGAGGCCTGTGATAAACTCGTCGATTTGATGGAAGCCAAATTCCGCGATGCTGACAATCCGCAAATGGGAATGATGAGTTGGCGGATGAAAGTGCAACGACTGCCCAACTTCGAATCTTATTTGAAGGTTCTCGACACGCGAACTGCAATGTCCGCAGACCCGGCGGAAGTGCAGGCTACGGCGAAAGACATGATGGCCAAGGTACCATCTCCCTTCACGTCAATCGCCCTGACTCAATGTGCTACGCAATTTGAATACATGGGGAATGTCGAACTCGCTCAAGGTTTATACGACATCGCTGCCACGCAACTGGAATCAACCAAGTCCGCTCAGTTGAAGAAAGAAATCCAGAGTGCCCTCGATGGCTTCAAGGCGAAATCGGAATCGATCGGAAAACCCTTGGCACTGGACGCGTTGGTCGATACCGAAGGTAAGCCACTCGATCTAGAACGCTACAAGGGCAAAGTCGTCTTGGTCGATTTCTGGGCCACGTGGTGCGGTCCGTGTGTCGCTGAGATTCCCAATATCCAAAAGGTGTACGAGAAGCAACATGATGCTGGCTTCGAAGTCATCGCGGTCAATCTCGATGATCAACGCTCCGACTTGGATGCTTTCATGGCAGACAAGAAGATGCCTTGGAGCGTTTACGTAAGCGCCGTGCCAGACAAGATGGGAATGGAGACGCCGTTAGCCCGATCGTTAGTCATCAACGCGATCCCATTTACGATGCTCATTGGCCGCGATGGCAACGTTGCGGCTATTCACGTCCGTGGTCCAGCACTCGACCCCAAGGTTGCGGAACTCCTCGCGGCAACTCCGAAATCGGAATAAGCACTGAGTTATCGGAATAAGTAATGAGGTAATCGCGATCTTATGGACTGGTTGCCAATAGCGTTGGTTGTCCTCGTCGGCGGGTGTTTATTTGCCGCCTTCCTCGTATCCAGTCACCTTGAGAACAAACGCCGAGAGCGGGTAATCGGTCTCGCAAAGGAACTGGGGTTGGAACTGAATTGGATTTTGCCCGACGAGGATCGGGGTATCTTCCACCAATTCCAAGTCGTCCAAAAAGGCCGCAATCAGAAAACCAATCTGTCGCTGGTGGCCGATGACGGCAGCACGCGTATCAATCTGTTCGATTACTCCTTCGTGACCGGTTCCGGAAAGAGTCAGCAAACCCATCATTGGGTGATTTCGCTATGCCGCGATGAAGCGTTGCAAGCCCCAGCGATGCAACTCAAGCCCGCTACATTCTTTTCTCGCATCGGAACCCTGATCGGCTTTCAGGATATCGATATTCCGGACGCACCGGAGTTTTCCAATGCCTTTGTCATTCAAGGCAAAGATGTTGAGGGTATTCGTATGTTCCTCGACAGTTCTCGACGGGATGCACTGCTCAAGTATCCCAAACAAACCTATGCGATCCTCAATCAGCATTTGCTGATCGTGCGTGAAAGGAAGAAACTGGACGCTCCCAACATCAAGCCTCTACTGAGCGAAAGCTTGGCCTTGGTCCAGGCCCTAAGCAAGGCACAAGCTTAGCTTTGCCAAGAGCAAATCCGAGAGGAACGTGTACGATGGACTTCCAGTCCGTCGCTTAACGACCGACTGGAAGTCCGTCG
>CAYXFO010000339.1:0-4983 GCA_964464255.1 uncultured Pirellula sp. | reverse complement strand
GTCGGATTGGATCTCATGGAGAGCAGACCGCTGCACCGACAGTCCATCCACCGTTGCCAACGCAGCAGATTTCTCAAAAAGACGCTTTTGAACTTGGACGTCAAAATCGAAGGCCGAGTAGTGGGCGGCGAGTTGAGTGACCGAGACGGCGAGGTATTTGATGAAGAAGATACCAGCCAAAATCACCAGCATTGCGGAGACCGCACGAACCGCGCTATTGCCCGCTCCGAGCCACTCTGTCGGCAGTGCCAGCAGGCCAACTTTGACCGATGGCGGCACGTTGCCTATCACGCATTCCACCAACAGCTCGATCGTCCAACCGATCCACAGGATTCCGAACGGGAGCAAAAACCCCGACAGCACCCCAGCCAGAATGGCCAACCAAGTCGATCCTGGGCGTTGAATTGCCGCGCGACGCGGCCAGAAACTTGGAAACACGTGAGCCTCGAGGCAAGAAGGAAAAAGAACGACGGTTTCATTCCAGGATAATTCGGCAACGCCCGACATTTCTGGCCCGAATAAATCAATTCTACCGAATTTAGCGGACTGCGACTCTCGGGAAGGTTTGGTTTTCAAACCAAAACGTCGAAAAGAGGCCTCCTGATAAGGGCATGTTGCCTTTGCGAAACGTAGGGTTGAGTAAATGACACATGGCGGCCCTATCGGAATGCGATCCCAGCAACAAATATCGATGAACAACCGACTCAACAAATCCAAACAGGACAAGTCACTCCAAGACAAACTCCGGATACTTGTAGCCGATGACGACCGTTGGTTGTTGGATTCGATGGCCGAATGGCTTGGTACTCTGGGCTACTCGATTCAAAAGGCGGCCAGTATCTCGCAGGCAAACAAAATATTGGCAAATGGTCCAGTAGACTTGTTTCTTTGCGACGTCCGGTTTGATGACGGAGATGGATTGGGTCTGCTGCGGATGGTCCGAGGCAAGTATCCATCGATCCCGGTTGTCATGATGTCCGGCTACGCAGGCCCCGATGCGGCGTGCGAAGCGATCGCGGCTGGGGCATTCGATTTCCTGACCAAGCCGATTATCGACCAGGAACTTCAAGCGACCATCGAACGAGCGATCCAACAACAACAAATCCAAGCCGAAAACTCCCTGCTCAAGAAACAACTCGACCGACGATTCGGACTTGAGAATGTCGTTAGCCATGACCTGCGAATGCTCAAAATCTTCGAGACGCTCGACAGCGTTGCCGATGCACGAGCGACGATTTTAATCACAGGTGAAAATGGAACGGGCAAGAGCATGATCGCTCGCGCAGTCCATCGCAAATCCAGCCGTCGCAACGGACCGTTCGTCGAAGTGGCCTGCGGTGCGCTCCCCGATACGCTGCTCGAGAGCGAGTTGTTCGGTCATGTCGCAGGTGCATTCACGGGCGCGGCTTCCAACAAAGTCGGCAAATTTCAACTAGCGGACAACGGAACTCTCTTTCTCGATGAGATCGGTACGGCAACACCAGCGCTCCAAGTCAAGTTGCTCCGAGCCTTGCAGGAATTCCAGTTCGAACCACTCGGTGGAAACGAAACGATCTCGGTCGATACTCGCACCATCCTGGCAACGAATGAAGACCTTGAGCAATCCGTTGCACAAGGAAGGTTCCGTCAGGATCTCTACTACCGGATCAATGTCATACAGATCGAGTTGCCACCGCTGCGCGAACGTATCGATGATATTCCCCTACTGGCACAACACTTTCTCGCGCGTGCATGCGAAGAATATCAGAGGAGCGTTGACTCCTTTAGTTCATTAGCGATGCAAACGATGATGCGCTATCGCTGGCCCGGCAACATCCGTGAATTGGAAAACGCCATTCAACGCGCTGTCCTGCTGTGCAAAGGGAGCCAGATCGACAGCGACCTGTTGCCAGGAACGATACAATGTTCATCGCAATCCTTCTCGCAACCGCCACAACAGGCGACGTCCACTTGCCACTCGGCAAGATCCACAGAGGGCGGGTCACAACAACACATGTCCCGCCATACCTTGCAATCTAAAATCCGCACTTTGAGCGAAGCGCTCGAGGAACCGGAACGCAACATCATCCTGGAGGTCCTGCGAGCCAACCAATGGAATCGTAATGCAACCGCAGAACAACTCGGCATCAATCGAACAACACTCTATAAGAAGATGCGGAAACTCGGGATCGCAGTCCTCGAGTCGCCTTGATCGGTATCGCGATCCGAAAAATCTTCCGACGACTTGCCGCATAGACGTAAAAAAACCCCGCACAGTCAGTCACGCCCGATTCTGACTGTGCAGGGAGCTTTCCCAGTCGCGAGCGATACACGCCCGAAGTTTCAACCCGCGACTTCTTGTTGGGAACGCGCATTTTAACAGATGTCGATCGTTGCAACACAGAATCGCGGAAAAAAATTTTAAGATTTGTCGCGCGTTGCGATGGATCCCCCTTTCCGATAGGCTTCCTTCATTCACGGGTGTATCACGCTTCCTGTTACGTTTTGTTTATGAGTGACAAGGTTATTATCGAAGGCGTCACACTGACGCTGGCCACTCCGGTCAACAATCCTTCACGATGGATCGGCCAGGAGGAACCACTCAGGCAATTGGTTGCTTGTTGGTTGACCGTCGATCCAGCCGATTTGCCCCTTACGCCAAGGTTGGTCGGAGTGCCAGGTGTTGGGAAGACGGCCTTGGCCATGGCCGCCGCCTCGGTACGCGGTCAAGAGTTGTACATTTACCAATGCACGGCCGACACCCGTCCGGAGGATTTGTTGGTGACTCCCGTTCTAGCCAGCGATGGCAAAATCGCCTACCACGCTTCACCCTTGGTGACCGCCATGATCCGCGGGGGAGTTTGCGTCCTGGACGAAGGAAACCGGATGAATGAAAAATCTTGGGCTTCCTTGGCGCCCTTGTTTGATCAGCGACGTTACATCGAATCGATCGTCGCCGGTATCACGGTCCAGGCTCATGCAAACTTTCGAGCCGCCGTCACGATGAACCAAGACGATTCGACCTACGAAATTCCGGATTACATACTCAGCCGCCTGCAACCGACCCTTCAAGTCGGGTTTCCGAACCGAAAGGATGAGTTGGCTATTCTGCAATACCACCTTCCGTTCGCGGAATCCGAAGTTCTGGCACTGACAGTCGACTTCTTGCAAAACGCTCATCAAATGAAGTTGGATTTCTCCGCTCGCGATGGGATCAACATTTTGAGATATGCCATCAAGCGATTGGCGCAGGATCGCACCCACCCGTTGTCCAAGGATGCAGCATGGCGAGAGGCGGTGATTGGATGTCTAGGTGAGGAAGCATTGGACCTTGCCGAACTGGCGAAACGCCGTAAACAAGCTCTTGGTGGCGATACACTCCCGATGGGATTGCAGGATTTCTTTTTCGACCCGGACGATCCGCTTAGGCCTGACGATGAATAGCGAAGATCCCCATGGTGTTATTCCCGACGTCCCGATCGAGCAGCGATGGGCGTCCTGGATCCCTCGTTATCTGGTTCCGATCGATCCCAAAAGAATGGGGCATTACTTCACGGACGTCCTGATCATCGGTGGAGGACTGGCAGGCCTTCGTGCGGCTCACGAAATCGACCCATCACTCCGAACGATTATCCTCACCAAGGACAAGGTCGAAGAGTCCAACAGCGCATATGCCCAAGGAGGGATTGCCAGTGTCTGGGATCCCGAGGATCGTTTCGATAACCATGTCCAGGATACTTTGGTAGCCGGTTGCGATCTGTGCGATGCCGGGACCGTCGACATGGTGGTTCGCGAGGCGCCGCAGCGGATTGTCGAACTGATCGAGTGGGGGACAAGATTCGATTCCGCAGACGGACAACTGGTGCTCGGTCGCGAGGGAGGACACTCGCATCAACGGATCATCCACGCCTTGGGAGACGCAACGGGCAAGGAAATCATGCGAGCGATGATCGCTCACACGCGCACTCGGCCGAATATCGAAGTCCTTGAGGAGGCGTTCACGATCGACTTGTTGACGCATGAAGGCCGATGTTGCGGAGCGGTGGTCTCCATCGCCAATCGCCCACCCGTTCTGGTCTGGGCGAAAGAAACGATTCTGTGCACCGGGGGATGTGGACAAGTTTTTCGGGAATCGACAAACCCCAAACTAGCGACTGGAGACGGCCACGGCATCGCATTTCGCGCGGGAGCTCGCATGCGCGATATGGAGTTCATGCAGTTCCATCCAACCGTCCTCTACATAGCGGGCAGTTCACGCACCTTGATCACCGAAGCCATCCGTGGTGAGGGTGCCTATTTGGTCGACTCCTCGGGTTATCGTTTCATGGGTGACTACGATCCTCGCCTGGAACTGGCACCGCGCGACGTGGTCAGCAAAGCGATCGTCAGTCAGATGGAGAAAACGCAATCAGCGTGCGTCTATTTGACCCTCAAACACTTGAATCCCGAGCATGTCCGGTCCCGATTCCCTGGGATCGCCAAGGTCTGCAACAGTTTCGGTTTGGACGTCGCTCAGGACGCGATCCCGGTTCGGCCCGGGGCCCACTATATGATCGGTGGTACTGACGTCGATCGGGAAGCTCGCACCTCATTACCAGGGTTATGGGGAGCGGGCGAAGTAACCAGTACCGGGCTTCACGGAGCCAATCGGTTAGCATCCAACAGTCTCTTGGAGGGGTTGGTCTTCGGCTCGATTGCGGGAAGAAACGCTTCTGCCGCCGCTCTCGCCCAAGCAGGCCGCGAGCTCCGAGTCCTTCAGGTGGCAAACCCTACCCGCTCACCATCTTCGCTTTCGATCGATATCTCCGATATCCGAAATTCGGTCCGTTCCTTGATGTGGCGATCCGTCGGCGTCCAACGCCGTGGGGATCGCCTGGAGGATGCGCTACACGAAATACAACGCTACTGCAGCTATGTATTGTCCCATGACTTGGGGAACGTCGATGGCTGGGAATTGCAGAACCTGTTGACTGTCAGTCTCATGATGACCACCGCAGCCCTGTT
>CAYXFO010000338.1:0-5021 GCA_964464255.1 uncultured Pirellula sp. | reverse complement strand
TCTCCTACCTTCGCCCCGAGCACGACCACTCCCGCATCCACCGATACTCGCGCAGCCCAGGGAATCAGTCGAGCCGATTCGAGCATGCAGGGATCGCCCTCAGTTGCCGTTTCGTCCACTTCGCCGTCCGATTCCACCAACTCGCGAGGAGCCGCTGCTACCGCCGGTTCGACCGGCACGCGAATGACGCAATATCAGGAAACGAAGCTCGTTCAACGTGTTCTGCGCGGAATGGAACAACTCTCCAATGGCGGCGGGCAGGTTCGCCTTCGCTTGCATCCACCGGAGTTGGGGTCTCTGCAGATGTCACTGAGGATCGAGGGAAACACAGTTTTCGCAGAGATGAAGGTGGAGACAACCGCCGCACGCGACGCCCTGATGAAGAATCTTCCGGTCCTCAAAGATCGTTTGGCTGAACAAGGGATGCAGGTTCAGCATTTCGATGTGCAGACAGACAGCAACTTCGACGGCGGTAATTCCCAGGGCGGTAATTTCAGCCCCAATTCCCAGAGTAGCCAGAACGGAAATGATACAAACTCGAATCGAGCGAACTCAAGATACGTTTCCGAGTTGCGAAATCGCTTGCCAAACCAGGAAGTAGGCGGGGGGCCAGAGACGATTCGTCGCTGGACTCGCACCCTCGGGCAACTCGACTTTGAAGCATAGTCGTAGCTAGTATCGGCTCTATCTGCACACACAATCACCCGCAGAAACGATACAATGCGGTTGATCAGAGCCTCCCCAGACATTCTTCACGAACCAATGCCTCTCGACTGTCGACTATGCCCGACTTGATCGCGCAAGGACCCAATGCATCCGATCGTTGGCGTCGTCCGTTGCCTCGCGGAGGAGAACCGACGGGATTTATGCTAGGCCGAGTTGCACCAGGCTGGGCTGTCCCGTGGGACGATCGGATATCGAGGCAACATGCCGATCTACGTTGGGACGGTGAGAAACTTGCGGTTCAACGAATGCCCGATGCAAAGAACCCGATCTTCTATCGGGGATTGCGCAAAGACGAATTTGAGATCGGCGTCGGCGATCACTTCGTCATTGGTCAAACCACTTTTAGCTTGGTGGATCAGCGGGTCAGAATACTAGCGAGCAACGACGAACCACCCACCCTTACCGAACAGTCCTACAGCAACTCGCAACTCAGGCGAGTCCGCTACCGCGATGCCACCCAACGCATCGATACGCTCAGCCGACTGCCTGAAATCATTTCCAGCAGCAGTAGCGATGAGGAACTCCATGTCCGTGTCGTGAATCTCCTGATGCAAGGAATTCCGAGGGCTACCTTTGTCGCGATCGTTTCGGAACAAGCGTCGACATCTACGCCACCGACTAAACCACGAATCGAATACACTCCGAACCCGAGTGGATGGAGTGAAACATCCGATTCGGGAATTCGTGTGCTGCATTGGGATTCGCGACAGTTGATTCTCAAGCCCTTTTCACCCTCCGCGCAGTTGATCCGCCAAGCACTCTCTGCCAATGAGAGCATACTGCATGTATGGAGTCGTGCCGCCGGGAATAATACCCCTTCTGTTTACACTCAGTCCGAAAACGTCGATTGGGCCTTCTGCACGCCGATCTCCGGTGAAGCATGCCCTGGGTGGGCGATTTACGTTGCGGGGGATCTGTCGAGCATGACGGCATCCGGCAACCGAGACGCAACGCTCGCAGCCACCGATGACTTGCAAGACGATTTGAAGTTCGCGGAGCTGACAGCCACCACCATGGCCATGCTCCGGCAAACGCGATTGCTTCAACGAAGACAGGATTCTCTGCGTCCCTTCTTTTCACCGATCGTACGGCATGCATTGGCTACGCGAGATCCCGACCAAGTGCTCGCGCCACGCGAGGTACAGGTATCGGTCATGTTCTGCGACTTGCGCGGATTCTCGCGGCAAAGCGAAGACTCAAGCGATCAGCTTTTAGAGTTGCTCCGCCGCGTCAGCGATGCCCTGGGCGTCATGACCCACCACATCCTGAATCGCAATGGCGTCGTGGGCGATTTTCATGGCGATGCGGCGATGGGGTTTTGGGGCTGGCCCCTTGAACAACCGGATTCAGTGCGACATGCAACAGCAGCAGCCCTCGCCATTCGCGCAGAATTTGAGAAGTCTGCCGCGCTTTCCGATCACCCGTTGAGTGGATTTCGCGCTGGAATCGGACTTTGCACAGGACGCGCCGTAGCCGGTCGCATCGGTACCATCGATCAAGTCAAGGTGACGGTGTTCGGTCCGGTCGTCAACCTGGCAGCGCGTTTGGAAAGCATGACGAAGCAGTTGCAGGCATCGATACTCATCGACGAAACCACTGCGCAGCGCATCAAGGCAGAGGTCCCTACCGAAATTGCACGAGTTCGCAGAGTCGCTAAGGTTCTTCCCTTGGGGATGAAAAAACCACTGATGGTCAGCGAACTCTTGCCACCCGAATCACCCGACTTTTTGTTGACCAACCAGCATGTCCAAGCCTATGAAAAAGCGCTAGACAGTTTTCAAGATGGAAACTGGGGAGAAGCCTTCCGGCTTCTTCACCAAGTACCTGCTGAAGATCGGGTCAAGGACTTCTTGACCGTATGGATCGCTCAACACGGACGAACGGCCCCTCCCGACTGGAACGGCTACATCAAACTCCCTGAGAAATAATCGCAGGATGCAGTTCAAGCTTCGCACCGTTTTTGTGTTGCTAATCCTTCTGGCGATCTCGCTGGCCTCCTACACGTTCGTTGAAAATACTTGGTTTGGACCGGCTCGATTGGGCAGAGAAGCTCAAGCCGAATTCAATCGTCTGATTGCAGAGAACCAGTGGAACGGCTCTATCGCTCCTACGTTTTACTTTCACAATGTCAGGATTGGACTATACAACGTGGATGAAACCGAGATTCGCAAAATCTACCCCATTCTCCATGAAATCTACTGGCTAAGACACATCGTTATCCACTCCCCATCGCTGTCCCCCCAGATGCTCCGGGAATTGCAGGCAGAGTTTCCGCAGTGCATGATCGACGTTGACTCCAACGTTCCTGAAACGGTCTTGAACCAATAGCTGCGCCGAAGTTTTCCTCGATCGCATCCGACGGCGATAAACCAGCATCGTGATGGGTACCTGACCCCTTTTACGCTCCCGGGTGGCCTTGTGCCACTAGTGAATCAGCTTCACGAGCTAGCCGGAACTTACGGACACTTCGCAAGCTGCAGAACCTTGGCCTCCGGTGGCGCAAGGCCACCGGGGGGCGTAACCGTCGCGTGTGGGCTGCTACTAGCTGTTAACCTTGGATTCCGGTGGCACAAGGCCACCGGGGGCCCGTCCCCGTGCTGCCCGACCCCGGGTAGCCCGACCCCGGGTAGCCCGACCCCGGGTCGCACGTCCCCGAGCTGCACGGCCCCGGGCTGCACGATAATGGAGTCGACCTGTTGTCGAATCTCGGTCAGTTGGTGGTATCGCTGGTTTCGAGTAACGTCCGATGAGGACAATCCCCTTCGTCACGAAGACCTTGCGATCAACGATCGAGAAGCACCAGGACTCTCGCAAATGTAAGACGAGATACGCAAGCATTCGGATCGAAGCGCGCTCAACCTCGCAACTTCCGCTCCCCCAGGACATGCTCCAGGAATTGCGGGCAGCGCTTCCAAATTGTACTATTCATCGAATAACGCTCAGAGACAAAGTCTCTGAACAAGTCGATGCACCGAAGTAGAGTATCCAATAATCGTGATCCTCTCCATCGACAACCACCTCAGGCAAATTGGGAGCCAACTGATAATGAGTGTTCAACGTATCCTGCCACAACGGGTCCAACATCAAGTCGTTCTGCTTTCTCTCGCGATCCTCGCGATCTGCAGCGGGGTGTCCAAGTGTGTCGCCGAGGACGGTCAACCAGACATTCGCACCGATGTTGTTTATGGCCATAAAGACGGGATGGCCTTGACCATGGATGTAATCGAGCCTAAGAAGAATCGCCGGGGAGTCGGCTTGATGTTCATGGTCAGCGGCGGGTGGGTATCGATGTGGGCTCCTCCCAAGCAGATGGAACCGCTGATCAAGCCGTTTTTGGATGCTGGATACACCGTGATACCTGTTCGTCACGGGAGCAGTCCAAAATACGTGATACCCGAGATTGTTCAGGATGTGCGACTCGCGCTGGACCATGTGCATAAACATTCCGACGATTGGGATATCGATCCTAAACGGATCGGTGTGTTTGGCTACTCCGCAGGTGGCCACTTGTCCCTCATGCTAGGAACTACTGCGAACGATGTTGAGGAAAAGAGGGCTGGGACCAAGCCTCGCATCGCCGCCGTTGCCGCCGTCTTTCCTCCGACCGACCTCGAGCCGTACACGCAACCAGACAATCCCCTTCGTGAAAAATTTCCCGCACTCAAATTTGATCGAATGCGCTCGGACGAATTTTCCCCGCTGCGTCAGGTATCCGCAGTGGATGCACCCACGGTCCTAGTGCATGGGGACAAGGATGAACTCGTTCCAATCTGGCACAGCGAAAAGATCCGAGACGCATTGACCGATGCAAAGATCCCCAACCGATTGGTCGTCATCCCCGGCGCGGCCCATGGTTTCGATGCGAAGGGAAACGAAACGATGTTCAAAGCCATGGTCGATTGGTTCGACGAACACTTGGCAGCCCCCAAATAATGAAGAAACGGCAGATACCGTAGTTTTCCGCATATCCGACATATACGGAATAGCCGTTATCGCCGGGAATTCATCGCCCCAACTGCAGACGGACTGCGGCGTTTTGTCTCCTTCGATAGATCCCATCCTTATGCGACACTATCCAATAACACGCAGTGAATTCTTCGGCACATGGGCCGATGAGTTACGGCGCGTTGGGGTTTTTCGGGCTACTGGGCATGGTTTCGTTCTTTCATTCACTTAAACATCTTGGTCAGCTAGCGTTATCTCCCGCGCTCCTTTTCGTCTTCTTTGTGGGTTGCGGGAAGACAGAGTTTCCGTTCCAACCGAATGAGCTTTACACCGCTGGGTTGATGCGTGAA
>CAYXFO010000337.1:0-5023 GCA_964464255.1 uncultured Pirellula sp. | reverse complement strand
TCTGACGCGTTGGGGCAGTCATCGAGAACACAGCCTCAACAAAGTAGCCAGAGGCCAGCCAACGGTACTGCTCGATCGAGCGAGGCTCGGTTGCGTGTCTATGATTTGCCCACGGAGATGGTGGCCAATGCCGTGGCCGAGTTAACGGTCCAGTACGGCAAAGACTCCCGCGTGCGGATCACGACCGAATCGACTTCGGGACGGCTGATGGTTATGGCCCCCGAGGCGACACTGACTCAGATCGACGCGACCGTCGAGGGTTGGCGTCGTCAGGCTCCGAATGTCGTGAGAGATCCTCAAACGGGCCGCGTGATGACCAACGCGGTTCAATCCCGGCAATACAAGCTGCAGCGAGTTACGTGGCGAGAGCTCGAAGACGCGATCATGCGAATTGCTGGGTCGCGCATGACCTTGTCGACAACAAACAACGGCGAAATCGCTCAGCTTAACATGGTGACCCAACAAGGTGCACGCGAGCTTCTACAGATCGATCGCCGCAACGATGAAGTCCGACTCCAGGGAACTCCGCAAGAAGTTCTATCCTGGACGCAAGTCGTCTCGGCGATTGACTTGGCGACGAGCGATCCGCAACGCCCCACTCAGATCGTTCCCATCACGCCGGCAACTCCCGAGCGGATTGAAAAAGCGATCAGCCTGGTTCGATTGGCATCGTTTCAGCAACCTCCGCAAGATGAACAAGCCACTGGCAGCGCACGCGTCGGCAATCCACAAAACCCACAAGACGATAACGCGCCTGGGATGGCAGTCGGTTCTCCCGACGCGCTCAGCAGCGGCACTGGTTTGATCGGCGATGTCGATATCTCGTTCGTGCCAGAAATGGGATTGGTGATCGTCAAAGGGGGCAAGCGAGATGTACAGCGCGTTCTCGAAGTGATCGAGCAAATCAAGAAGCAGAGCGCCGAGACCCAACCGGAGATCGAACTCTATCCGCTAAAGCACGTCAACGGCGTGGCCATCGAGCCTGTCCTGAAGGATCTCAATGACAAAGTCTTCTCGCCTCGGCAGGGACAAATCAGTCTGTATGCATTGGGCCAGCCCAATGTGCTCTTGCTGATTGGCCGGCCGGAAGCGCTTACCGGTATCAAGGAACTGATCGCCAAACTCGATCAACCGCTCGATCCGAACAATCAGCTTCGCGTTTTCCGATTGGTCAATTCCTCTGCGAACGACGCGGAAACGATCATTAAAAACTTCTTCAACGATCCTGGGACGGGGACGGGAACGACCGGTACGACGGGAGCGACCCCGAACACGCAATTGACAACACGCGTGAAGGTGATCGCGGATTATCGAACCAACTCGTTGATTGTACAGGCGTCACCTCGCGACATCGCCGAAGTGGCGAGACTGCTTCTGGAGATCGATGTCGAGTCGACACCGGCCGAGAGTGAGATACGGGTCTTTCCGATCAAGAATGCCGTGGCATCGGAGTTGCAGCCCGTTTTGCAATCCGCGATTACAGGCACATCCACAGGAACGACGACTGGCCAGCAGGGTGGCCAGCAGCAACAAACGCAGGGTGGCACGGGTTCTTCGCGAGCGAGCACTCCGAGCAGCAGATTATCTTTCTCGCCTCGAGACGGCATGGAGGTAAACTCCGGCATCCTGACAGGTGTCGTCATCACGACCAACCCGAGCATCAATGCGTTGGTGGTGCGAGCACCATCCAAGAGCATGCCGTTGATCGCTTCGCTGATCGAGCAATTGGACCAGTTGCCTTCGGCCGATGCTCGCATCAAAGTTTTCCCCGTGGTCAACGGTGACGCAACTAGCTTGGCGTTGACTTTGCAACAAGTCTTTGGCCTTCCAGCGACTGCAGGTGCATCCGCCACGAGTGCAGCGACGATCGGTTTGCAAAACCTGGCCGCGTTGACCGGAGGGGGAGAAAGTTCGTTGGTGCCACTTCGAATCTCGGCTGACACCCGAACGAATTCGATCATCGTATCGGGGGCAGGCTCAGATCTGGAAGTGATCGAGGTCCTGCTCTATCGATTAGATGAAACGGGTGGCCAGCAGCGGTCCAGCGAAGTGATTTGGCTCCGCAATGCGAATGCTTCGGATATCACCACCGCCTTGAACAACTTGCTCAACACGCAACGGAGTGTCATCACTCAGCAGCTGATCTCGGGGCAAGCGATCAGTTTGTTCGAACGTGTCGACCGTGAAGTTTTCGTTGTTGCCGAACCTTCGACCAACAGTATTGTCGTGAGTGCGACACCTCGCTACTTGCAGCAGATCCGCGATGTCATCGAACGCCTCGATCGACAGCAGCCGATGATCTTCGTCGAAATGCTGATCGCCGAGGTGACATTGGACGACCAATTCGAATTCGGTACGGAACTTGGACTTCAGGATTCGCTCCTGTTCGATCGAAGAAGTGCCTCCGGCGGGACTCTGGGAAGCCCGGTCTTCGATACTCTCGTCCCCACCTTTAATTCAACCAGTCCTCAGCGCCGTCCACAAAATGTGGCTGGTCAAGGTTCATCGGGCTTTGCAGTGGGGCGAACGAGCGATCTGGGATATGGGGGACTGGTCCTCGCAGCCAGTAGCGAATCGGTCGGACTGCTATTCCGAATGCTGCAGGATGCGAATCGTGCGCAAATCCTAGCTCGACCGACATTGACAACCATCGACAACAATGTCTCGGTGATCAACGTGGGGCAAGCCATTCCCGTACTCGGAGGAACGACCGCACAACTCGGAGCGATTCAGCAAAACATAGTAACCGTCAATGCCGGACTCACGCTGCAGATTCAGCCTCGCACCAATGAGGATGGATTAGTGAACATGATTGTTGCGATCAGTCGCGCGACGATCGATCGTGCCAACGGTCTGGAGGTAGCGAACGGTGCCGTCGGTGGTGGCACCACATTGACACCGGCGTTCAACCAGACAATCGCGCAGACTCGTGTCACCGCTTATGACGGACAGACCGTTATCATCGGCGGTTTGATCAGCAAGTCCCGTGCGTCCACTTCTCGCCGCGTACCGTGGCTTGCCGATATCCCGATAGCCGGCGCCTTGTTCCGATACGATAAAGAAGTTGAGAACCGAACGGAGTTGCTGGTCGTTATGACCCCACGTGTGATCAACTTCAATGATGCCAACAAGCTGGACATGATCAAGATGGTCGAGTCCTCTCGCATGAGTTGGTGTCTGGCTGACGTGCTGAACATCCATGGGGACAAAGGTCTGTCACCCGGCAATGGTCTTTGGGGGCCAGCTTCCTCGCCAGTCATCTATCCCGATGAGACACCGACCGTGGAATACGATGCGAATCCATCTGCATCCAACCCAGGGAGCTATCCGATGGAAGGACAGCCAATCCAGGATGCTCCGTCGCAGGAACCGGTCGACGGGCAACTATATTTCGGCGATCCAGACAATAACAACGCGCCGACACCTCTTTTCCCGAGTGAACCCACTTCGTCGCGCAATCCGCGCCGCAGTTTGATCCAAGGAAGCAGCTACACTCCACCATCGGGAAATAACCCTGCAACGATCAACAATGCGCCTTATGTCCCGATGGGAGCGGTGCCTAACAACGTCGCACCTGTTGGCTATCGTCCGTTGGCAACACCTAGCACACCGGCCCCAACCGCTTCGGGTACGACGACGATCCGGCGTTAAGCGGTGGATTCATGAACGACAATCCACGGGATCTCATATTTCTACGACGCAACATGAAAGCAAAGAACATGACGAAGGCCGCCTGGTTCCATGGTTGCGCAGTCCTATACTGCATACTCACGTTTGCATGCACCGGATGCTCATCGCTCACAACGGCGAAAAGCAAAAACAGCAAAAAGGACTCGAGCTGGTCGTTCTTCAAGAAGAAGGATTATCAGTCTCCACAAAGTATCAACGTAACCTGGACCTACGACATTTACACCAAAGAAGGGAAGCCGCCGACTCGCGGATTCGGAGGTCGTCTCTATTTCTATAACGAGAAGAGCCAAGCAATTCCCGTCGACGGGGAACTGACCGTCTACGGTTTCGATGATACCGAACGAAGCCACGACGGAGCGTCGATCGAATCGGCCGACAAGCGGTTCCGATTCACTGCCGAACAGTTCACGACCCATTTCTCCGAAAGCGAACTGGGAGCTTCCTACAGCATTTGGATTCCGTGGGACGCGGCTCCTGGAATGCAAAAGAAGATCATGTTGATTCCAACGTTCAAGACCAAGGATGGTCCTGTCATTCGAGGGAACGCAGCGACGGTTCTGTTGCCTGGTATGACTCCGCAGCAAGATAGTCAGCAGGTCATTCAAGCCTCGTCGCCGGGAGGAGTGCAACGCGCATCGCACAACGGATCAACCAACCGAACGACCCCTCCGCAAGTGATGGACAACACGGCTCATCGCACTACGACGATTCAATTACCGCCGCGTGGTTACTCACCCAAACCGGTGTTGTCTCCTGAACAAGCAGCGGCGTTGCTGCAGCAAATCCAGGCAACTCAAGTCCCGCAAGATCCGGTGCTAGTTCCAGCCGCGATGAACCAAACGAATTCGGAGAGCTTTGTTTCCAACACGACGATGCCCGCCACCGAGGTCGCAACGCCGATGCCCAGCTTTCATATTCCCCTAGGCAACCTAAGCCAACTAGGAACGATCAACAAACCGTCGCTTCTCAGCGATTCGAAGAGCCCGGGATTTGCTCCAGTGTCGGCTGGGCAACGGCCAGTTCATTTCGCACCGAATTCACCCCAGGCTCCAACTGGATTAGCCGTTCCATCATCCGCTTATCCGCCTCGTTAGCCACCGTCCCGCGCAGAACGACCTCGCCACCTTCGATCGCGACTTGTGTTCCCTTGAGTCTTTCGGGCAGAGGCATTCTCGAGAGTCGCGTTTGCAGCTGAGCAGATATGTTTGCAGTTCGCGCCCGATTCATCGGTATGTCGGGACGAACAGCTGCTCGAAAGGTTCCTTTGCCCTGCCCCTGACCCTGTCCTTGTGCGCCGCGACCGAATTGGTTTCTGCCGAGCCCACCACCGAGA
>CAYXFO010000336.1:0-5032 GCA_964464255.1 uncultured Pirellula sp. | reverse complement strand
GCCAAGAAGTTGGCGTTCTTGGGCGAATGGCTTAGCATGTCATGCTTGGGCAGGACATGGTACGAGATACAGGACACCCCACTATGAAAACCCTTTGCTCTACGGTCATCGTTTGGCGGTTCGCACTTGCTGCGATCCTCGCAGGCATGGTCACCGGTGCCGTAGCTCACAGTGCCGTAGCGCAAGAGGAAGCGCCTGATACTCCGCGCAGACAAGGGACCTTGATCAAATTGCCCCTTCCCCTCTCGGCCGAAGCTGAGACTCGCATCCTCGCGTCGCTCGAATCGGTCGCCTCCCGTTCGACAGGTGGCGATCGACCCATCGTCGTTCTCGAGTTCACGTCCGCCAATGGAGTGGCCGCAACCAATGATGTTGCTGGACGACTCGGCCGAGGGACATCGTTCGAGCGAGCCCTCAGCGTGGCTCGATGGCTGAGCGGAACCAAGGGGAATCGCATTCGCAGTGTGGCATACATTCCGGAATCGATCGGTGGTCACGCGGTCCTGGTGGCTCTGGCTTGTGAAGAAATCGCGATTCATCCGGCAGCCGAGATCGGTCTTGCAGGGATCGACGAGTCGACTCAGGAAGCGACCATCGTTCAAGCCTACACAGAAACCGCTACACGACGCGGACTGTTTCCCGCGGCAGCCGTGCGCTCGATGCTCGATCCTTCCGAAAGCCTCGTCAAGTTAGAGTTAGAAGGTGGCGGCGTTGAGTATGCCACGCTACCCGAACTCGAACGAGGCCTGCGTCCCGAAAAAGCATGGGCCGAGAAACAATTAGTCCCCTCCAATCAAATGGGTACGTTCGCTGGCCAGGAACTGCGATCTTGGCGATGGGTAACGTATCTGGTCCCGGACCCAAACCAACTGGGGCCGATGCTCAAACTCGATACCGATGTTCGAGAGAGACCTGCCTTCGCAGAGCCCCGCAAAGCGATGCGTTCCCATATACGCGGCATTGTCAGCGCGCGCCAAGTCGATCGAACCATCCGAGCCATCGAAGATGCAATCAATAATCAACAAGCCAATCTCGTCCTGATCGAACTGGACTCCCCAGGCGGAAATCTTTCTGAGAGTCTGAGACTGGCCTTCTATCTTGCAAACGTTCCATCCGACAAGGCGGAGGTCGTCGTTTGGATCAGTGGCCAAGCTCGCGGCGACGCATCCCTGATCGCGCTCGCGGCCGACTCCATCTACATGGATCCCAATGCATCGATCGGCAACTCGGGAGAATCAAGCATATCCGCAACAAATATTCAGAAACGGAAAGACAACTTGCTCGAATTCGCAAAGCTCACTGGACGCCAACCTGGGGATGTCGTGGGATGTCTTTGCCCCGAAGTCCCTGTCTTCGAGTTTCAAGCGGTCAACGGGCGTCGATTGAGAGCGCCAGAAAACTGGCTCGACGATGACGCAAAGTTGCCGCTATGGGCCAAGGGGAATGAAGTGAACTACCGCGAAGGGCTCGATGCTCCGCGTGCCGTCGAGCTAGGACTCTGCAGCGATCGTCAACCATCGCTCGAGGCAGTGGGAAACCAATTCGGACTGGAATCGCTACCCGAGGAAAAACAAACCAACACAACCGAGCAAGTCGTCGAGTGGATCGCATCGCAACGATGGCTATCCATGTTCCTGTTTATGGTCGGCTTGATGTGCCTGATCGCTGAACTCAATGCCCCCGGCGTGGGTGTACCCGGAGCCATCGCGGTCGTTTGCTTTCTGTTGTTCTTCTGGTTGAACATGTTCCAAGGAACCGTCGAATGGCTTGAGATCCTCCTGATACTCGGTGGTGTCGGTTGTTTGGCGGCCGAAATCTTTCTGCTGCCCGGCTTCGGTGTCTTTGGAATCAGCGGTTTAGTCATGCTCGCCCTTGGCCTAGTGCTCGCAGGGCAAACTTTTGTATTCCCCACCAATGAATACCAGACCCGACGCTTGATCCATGGCCTCGGACAATTGGGCTTTGTGTTCTTTGCGATTATCGGTCTGTTGATCGCATTCCGAAAACAACTCGCCAAGACCCCGATGTTCCGATGGTTCGCTCTGCAACCGCCGACATCGGATCGCTTCCTCGTAAAAATGGATGAACTCAACGAGGAACGAAGGTCGCTGTTGGGAAGCTACGGCTCTACGGTCACTCGCTGCAACCCGTTTGGCAAGGCTCGCATCGGCGATCAAATCGTCGAAGTGATGAGCGAGCATACATGGATCGATGAGGATTCGCCGATCGAGGTCGTCGCGATGAAAGGACAACATCTCGTCATCCGTCAACGAAGCTTCTAAGAAAGGGAATCCAACTATGTCGTATGGCACGATCGCCATGATATGGGCCATGCTCGGAATCGCGATCGCGCAGGATGATCGCGTTGAGAAAGCGGATGCGGCAAATACGGACTCTGGGATCGTCGATGACGTAAAGTACGATACAGTTAGCGATACTCAATCGAAGGGAGTGGATCTTTTGTCGAATTGGAACTTGGCACTCCCAACGATGGGAGGCAAACAACTATGGACCGACCACCGTTACTGGAATGGGTGGAGAATCCAATACAACAGCACGTTTGGGCACTATCGGCTGCTCGATCCCAAGGCGGTTCGTCGCGCTTGGGGAACGAAGCAGGGAGTGCTCGACGAACTGTCACGCGTCCAGCAATCCAGCGATCCGAATGTCGAACCATCGACCGAAGTGGTCATCCTGATGCACGGCTTGATGCGCACGTCTTCCTGCATGAAGCCCTTGGCAACCGAGATACGAAATCGCGAAAACCCTCCGCCGGAGATCATCTATTTCAACTATGCCAGCAGTCGCGATTCCGTGGCCTCGCATGCCGCCGCATTCCGTGAGCTTATGGAAAATCTTCCCGGCAAACCGCGATGGAAAGCGGTCGGTCACAGCCTCGGCAACATCGTTCTGCGAGCCGCGATCGCCCACTGGCAAACCGATGGTGATCCCGCAGGTTGCCTCGAGCGACTGGATCGAGTCGTGATGCTCGGCCCTCCGAATCAAGGGTCCTCGTTCGCCCGCAAGCTATCGCAGCTCGGACTCTTTGAAACCGTGACTGGAACCTCCGGCATGCAACTGGGTCCGCAGTGGAGCGATTTTCAAGCACATCTCGGGGTCCCTCCATGCCCGTTCGCCATCATCGCAGGGGATATCTCCAAACATCCGGTTGGCAATCCATGGCTCCCGGGCGCCAGCGACGGCATCGTGACGGTCGAGGAGACCAAGCTCGAGGGGATGACCAAATTCATCCTCCATCCGGTGGTCCACGCATTCCTGATGCAGGATGATCGCTGCGTTCGGGATGCGATCGATTTCTTGTACGATAAAGAACCCCGATGAATCGGCCTACATGCCGAGAATCGATCCTTCGGAATCGACATCCATGCGCAGTGCCGCAGGTTGGGACGGCAAACCGGGCATGGTCATGATGTCTCCTGCCAAGACATAAACGAAACCCGCGCCCGCCGCGATGCGGGCTTCCTGTATCGGAACGTGGAACCCACTCGGTCTCCCTAATCGTTTCGGATCGTGGGACAGAGAGTATTGCGTCTTGGCAAAGCAGATCGGCAGTCCGCCATAACCCAGTTGCGTGAATCGTTTGAGTTGTCGCTCAGCGAGCGGTGAAATCTCAATGCCATCCGCACCGTAGACATGTCTTGCAATGGTGTCGAGTTTTTCCTCGAGCGATGCTGACAAAGGGTACAACGGGGTCGCAGTTCCCGGCGTCTCGCATGCATGCACCACTGCTTCGGCCAACTCGCGACTTCCCTCGCCTCCTTGAGCAAAGGCAAGCGTTACGGCAACTTGCTTAGCCCCACGCTCGATCGCCAACTGCCTTAGCAATGCGATCTCCGCATCGGTATCCGAAGGGTGGCGATTGATGGCCACTACGGCAGGTATGCCAAACGAACGGACGATCGCCAGATGTGCTTCGAGGTTGACGACTCCTTCTCGCAGCGCATCGAGGTCTTCGCGCAGCAGTGCAGGCGGGAGTGGCTTACCGGGACGAACATCGAATCGGCCGCTGTGGTACTTGATCGCACGGACCGTACAGACAATGACCTCGACCTCGGGTGCAAACTGTCGATCGCGGCACTTGATGTGAATGAGTTTCTCGGCCCCGAGATCCGATCCGAAACCACTTTCGGTCACGACGTAATCGGCCAGACGCAGCGCGATGCGATCGCCGAGGATGGAACTATTGCCGTGCGCGATATTGGCAAACGGACCCGCGTGCACGATCGCAGGGGTCCCTTCGCAGGTCTGGGCAAGATTGGGTCGCAACGCATCTTTCAATAGAGCGGTCATGGCTCCCGCGGCACCGAGATCCTCCACTCGCACCAGATCACCCTGGGCCGTTGAGCCCACCAGGATCGAACCGATGCGTTTGCGAAGATCCGGCATGTCCTCGGCGAGCGCGAGGATCGCCATCGCCTCCGAAGCGGCCGTCAAGTCAAAACCGGTTTCGCGCAGCGTTGCCTGAGGATGAGCACCGATACCGCTGATGATTTGCGATAGTCCCTTGTCGCACATATCGACGCATCGCCGCCACGAGATGGTCGCCGGATCTACCTGTGGATCCCGTTTTCGAGAAACATGGTTGTCGATCAGCGCCGCCAACAAATTATTGGCCGATGCCACGGCATGCAGATCACCCGTGAAATGAAGGTTGATATCGTTGAGAGGAATCAACGTCGATTGTCCTCCTCCTGCGCCCCCTCCCTTGATTCCAAAGACGGGAGCAAGCGATGGTTCCCGCAGCGTGCAGATGGCTTTCTTGCCGAGTTTGCACAGCCCCATCGCCAGGCCGATCGTGACAACCGTCTTTCCTTCTCCAAAGGGGGTGGGATTGATCGCCGTTACGCCGATGTATCGACCGGATGGTCGGGATGAAAGGCGCGTTGCTAAACCGTCGGCGAACTTTCCAACCAGCCAACCGCGCGGTTCGACATCCTCTTGTGTCAGTCCCAGCGATGCCGTCAGTTCGAAGATGTTCATGGCAACTTATTATTTCATATCACTTCTTAGC
>CAYXFO010000335.1:0-5072 GCA_964464255.1 uncultured Pirellula sp. | reverse complement strand
GTAGGAGTGCATCCTCAATTCGTGTCGATGGTCGTCGATTTGATCGAGGAGCGACTTCGTCCGGGTACCGAGCGGCCTTATGTGGGCGGTTATGGCCCAAGTCATGATGTATGCCCAGCCAACTGCTGTTTGTATCCGCAGACAGGTCGCCCCAGGCCTTCTGCTCCTGGCGGTTCACCCTCCGGTTCATGAAGTGAGCGGAACGTTCGGCTGAACGTCGACCGAAATAGACGGCGAGCAAAACACGCGTTACGATTGGACTTCCGTTGCGTACTCCTCGCATTGAGATCCGGACGTTTTTTCGTTAGTCGATTGGATTGGGAATGGTCATATCTGAGTTTCGGGTCATCGATTCGCACACCGCTGGCGAACCGACTCGCACTATTGTCGAAGGAGGACCCGATTTGTCGCGTGATCCCGAGACGGGGAAGCCTTTGGCGACGATCGCGGAGAAACTGCAGTGCATGCGGTCGCATTTCGATGGCTATCGGAGAGCGATCGTCAATGAACCGCGAGGTTCCGATGTGATGGTCGGTGCTTTGCTTGTGGAGGCAGAACATGCCGATTCGCAATCCGGGGTGATCTTTTTCAATAACGTCGGCTATCTCGGCATGTGTGGCCACGGAACGATCGGTGTCGTGGAAACGCTGCGTCATCTCGGACGGTTGGCCCCCGGCATATGCAGGCTCGACACTTGTGTTGGAACCGTGAAAGCGCAATTGCATGAGGATCGGGTCATCACCATCGAAAACGTCTCCGGTTATCGTCATGCGACCCGAGTGCGGATCGATTTACCGGACCTTGGCGTGTTTTGCGCGGATATAGCGTATGGGGGCAATTGGTTTTGCCTCATCGATTGTCCCGATCCCACATGGCTTGATCGTCCGCCAAAAGACTTAGTCTCGTTGGCTACAATCATCCTGGCCAAAGTGCGTGAACAGTTTCCGCAAGTCGACCACGTGGAGTTGTTCGGACCACCGCGAGATGCATCGAATCATTCGCGGTCATTTGTGCTGTGCCCCGGTGGAGCCTACGATCGATCTCCCTGCGGTACGGGTACAAGCGCGAAATTAGCGTGTTTGGCAGCGGACGGCAAGTTATCCTCTGGCCAGGTTTGGCGTCAGGAGAGCATCATCGGCAGCGTGTTCGAGGCGAGTTATCATTGGATCGATCAGAGTTCTGGCCACATCGCACCCAGGATTACGTCGCGTGCGTTTGTCAATGCAGATTGCCGTATCATGATCGATTCCAACGATCCGTTCGGTTGGGGCATTCCACAGTAAAAGGACCAGCCGCAAGAGGCTGTTGATACCGTGTCGTATATCGAGCTGATCGTTGTTGGGTTGATGATTCTCATCAACGGCATGTTCGCCTCTTATGAGATCGCTCTCGCCTCGGTATCGATGTCGCGATTGCAGTTGCTATCGAGCCAGGGCAAACGGGGAGCGACAGCGGCGCTGCGGATGAAGGATGGGATCGAAAAGAGTCTGGCTGTGGTGCAACTGGGCATCACGATCGTTGGCTTAAGTGCCGGAGCAACCGGCGGAGCGAGCGCATCGGAGGACATTGCCCCCATCCTACGCGAAATGGGGATGCGTTCCTGGACTGCGGACATCGTCGCCATTTCGTTGTGGGTGTTGCCATTGACCATTCTGACCATTGTCATCGGCGAGTTGGTTCCGAAGCTGTTTGCTCTTCGCAACAAAGAGTGGGTCTGCTTGACACTATCGCCTTGGATGTGGTGGTTCGCGATTGGGACCTGGCCGGTGATCTGGGTATTGGAGTGGGGGGCGACCAAGATCATGGACGGCATCGAAAGACTATGGATCCCGAAATCGCATATCGAAAACCGAAACGAGGCAATTGAGTTGCAGGAGTTGCGCGCCATCGCCAGCCTGGCCCGCACTTCGCGACTTATCGGATCACGGGAAGAAAACATTATTCTGGGAGCAGCGAGGTTAGCCAGCCGGCAATTGCTGGAAATCCTGCTACCTGCGAATCAAATTCACACGCTATTCCTGGAGGATTCCTTAGCAGAGTGTTTGATCGCAGCCCATATGGATATGCATACGCGGTTTCCCGTGACAGCGAGCAAGGGAGATCCGCAACAGATTGTGGGATACGTCACCTTCAAGGACATCGTGACGGTCATGCGTTTCAATCCCCAGCAACCTTCGCTCAAGGGGATTCTGCGAGAGATACCGAAGCTCGAGGAAACGTTGGTCATATCTGCCGCACTTGAAAAGCTTTTGCGTGAGCGAACGCACATCGCGTTGGTAGTGGATTCCCAGGGCGCGATTACCGGCATGATCACCCTCGAGGATATCATGGAGGAACTACTCGGGGACATCCAGGACGAGTATGATCTGCTGCCGTTGCATGTGCTCCGATCCGGAGATGGTTGGTTGTCTGGAGGTGGAGCGTCGATTCAACGCCTTCGATCGGTGACCGGGCTAGATTTTCCCACCGAAGATGCTGCGCAGAACCTCAACCATTGGATGGAAGGTCAACTCGGCCATCTACCCTTAGGCGGCGATGTGGTGAGGGTAGGGAATGTGAAGATCGTGGTGCGCAAAGTCCGTCGGCAACGGGTACTCGAGGCGTTCATCCAACGCGTCAACGGATAGGATGCGAGCAGGTCAACGTGGATCAGGGTGGATCAGGGTGGCAGAGTGGTGATATAGGACACGGCGCTTACCGGATCGGGCGCGTTGGCGGATCGGACCGTTGCGGTCAGTCGACCTTCGGAAACCAAACCATGTTTCAGGTAGAGGTTGTACGAATACTCTTCTCCAGATCGCAGTGTTTGGATCGGTTCGATGTCGACGCGTCTCCCGGTTTCATCGAATGAGTAGTTGCCGGGTGCTTGACCGCGAAAGTCGACAACGCTGACTCCTTCGGGTAACTGCAGAGCCATCTCCACACGCTGTTGGTTGACCGAGGATTGGTTGCGAATGCGAATCACGTATTGCGATTGGTTGTTGAGTGTGACTCGATTTTGTACCGGTTCGATGGCGACAAGTAGGTCAGTACGCGGTGGGATGGTCAAATTGCCGCCGTTTCCAGGCGCCCCATCGAGTGGTGGCGATGGTGCAACTCCGCCAACATTACCACCCGTGGTGAGAGCCACGATGGGAATAGTCACATTGCGCATTTCGTTGACGGCACGATCGCTGGTTTCTGCCTGCGCGATGACTTGTGCGTTGGTCGAAGGATTCACTCCCATGAACTTCACTCGGAAGCTTACGGGTGGTCCGACTGGGAGTTCTGGGACTCGCCAAAAGAATGTTTGATTGGCTTGTTCGAAGCCATCGGATGCCATGCGAGGAACCAATGCTTGATCGTACTTCATCGATACGACGAGATTGCGGACGGGAATAGGACCAGTATTGCTTACCAGCAATTCGACATCCGATTCGGTGTTGACTGGGATGGCATTGGCACCGGTGCTGGCCTTGAGTTGCAAATCGACGGATGGGCGTCGCATGGTTGCTGGCAGTCCGCGTACGAAAGCTTGGCCTGTTCCGAGAACGGTATTGATCGCTTGTGCTGTTGCGGTGATCCCGATCTCACCCTCGCGCTGGACGACGAATTGCGCGTCGACTTCGAGCGTTTGGCCTGGTTGGATGAAACCAATGCGCCGTGTCACTTGACTAGCGCCATCGCGAACGTGTGCCAGACCAGGCTGGGCATCGAGGATCAAATTGATATCGCTTAAGGTTTGATTGCCTGTGTTTGTCAGTTTCATGTTGAACTTCGCGATATCTCCGACGACCACTTGAGTGGTGCTTGGATCGGTTTGAATGCCGAGGACCAATTGCGGTTTTTGGACCAAGGTCGTAATCACGGCACTCTTGGTTACCGAGGGAGCGTGGGTGGCTTCGAACACGATTCGCGCATCGAGATCTGTGGAAGGAGTGACGAGGACTTCCAGATCCAATGCCTGTCGTGGTCCGAGGGGACCGATTTCCCAGGCTAGGGCGGTCGCAGTCTGTCGTGTCGGAGGGACCGACGAAGATTGAATGGTCATCCCGGCCGGGACCGCCATCGACAGCACTGTATTCTCGGCTTGCAGCAAGCCCACATTTTCAACGGTGGCTGTGTAGGCAAGCGGTTGGCCCGGGACGGCTACTTCGGGGCCCGATACGCGCAGGTTGACCTCGGGAGCGTTCCAAGTGACTTCGGCGGTTCCTCTCGAAATTTGCAGATCCGGTATGTTGGATCCGGAGTCGGGCGGGCGCACGATTTCGATTTCGATCAGTGCCGTGCCGTTTTTGCGAGTGATTTGTCCTGGCTGGAGCAGGTTGATGGCATCGACTTTGGCGAGTCCATAGGCATCGACTCGTTGCTCGGACACTTCGGCGTAACTTGGAAGGAACCGTGCGACCTCTGGATTCAACGAACGATATCGCACGATCCAGCCTTCGGCGGGTGCGACTCCATCGGCTCGAGTGACTTTGGTCACTAGTGTTGCTGCGGTTTCGCTCATGACCATTTGTGGTTGTGGAAAAACCCAGCCTGCATCGATCCAGTAGATGGTGGCGGTCTGGCGGCGTTTGTCCCATGCGTCACTGTCCGGAGCCATGACGGTAACTTTCGATACCCCTTCGCTGGGACTGGAGAGACTGAGCCAAGTTTGACCTTTGCGAATTGGAAGATCATCATCGCGGCGCGCAGTACCACGCGTGATCATGCCTGCTTCACGGCTGGTGCGACCTCGCGCGAAATCGACATCGACTTTCTCCACCTTCGGGTCCGAGTTTGCGTAGGCGAACAAAAAGCCCGGCTTCTGCCCCTTGGCATCATCACCGACTTCGATGATTTGTCCCACGCTTTCTGGGGAGAGCATCCATTCGATCGGTTCGCCGGTAACAAGCATACCGTCCTTGCCGCAGATTCCGGACAGGAGTATGACCTCTCCGCCGACGGGCGCGACGATGCGAGTTGGGGTCAGAAGCAACTCGCCGCAGCGGCCTCGCATCTCGGAAGCACTCAAAGTCGGCGTCTGTTTTTTATCAAGGCACAGTTTGCAGTCGTGTCCCTTTTGGTTGGCCCCCATAGGAGAGCCGTGG
>CAYXFO010000334.1:0-5072 GCA_964464255.1 uncultured Pirellula sp. | reverse complement strand
ATTGCCAACCCTTGGACTGCTTGGCAATCTCAAAATCAAAGCGGCCCGTTCCAAGCATGCCTAGCGATTGCATAGGACATGATTGAGCAACGTTGTTTTGCCTGCACCCAGGAAACCGGAGAGAACCGTAACAGGTAATTTCTTCATGGAGCTCAATTCTATAACTGAATTAGAGGAAGTATCGGCCGCCCCAGGCGAGTACGAGCGAAAACAAGATGGCATAGGCTGCTTGTCTAGCAAGTAGCACGCTGGTTTGCTTCCATGAAGATTCTTTCGCGATGGTGAGTGCTGTGACCAAACAGGGTAACAGCACACCTGCTAAGTAAACGGCCGTGAGAGTTTGAGCGGAGGTCATGGGGAATGCCAACCCATCCTCGGCAGCGAACAAAAAGATGCCATCCTTGCGAATTGATGACAAAACGACCGCCAGCGCTGACTCCGATGGCAAATTGAAAAGGCCCATAACTGGTCCGAGAATCTGTGACATCGCGTCGAGTACGCCAAACTTGGCCATCAGCGAAGCAGCCACACAGATGAGCACAAAAATGGGCATAGCTTGCCAGAAGAACTGCTTCAGCGTAGAAGACATCTCACGCCAAAGTGCCGATAAGCTGGGCCATTGCATGAATGAGCGACTTGGTGTCATCAAAACGTTTAGTGAACTCCGTGATTCTTTCGATGCAGTCAATCGCAAATACAGTGCGGTTGTGCAGAACAGATAAGCAAGAAACACAAATGTCAGCCATGCGGCGCTGGTCTTGGTCGCTGTGGCCGCTGCCGCCAGCACTGCCAATGTAGCTGGAAGTTGGTAGCTGCATGCGGCTCCAAAAGCAATCGCCGACATGGCTTGCCCGCGCGAACATCCACTGCACGCCCGGGTGCTAATCACAGCAGGTACGTTGCAGCCGAACCCCATCAAGACCCGAACAGCATCGCGTCCGCTCAATCCCAACGGACGCATCAGCGGATGAAGCGACCAGTTCATTCTGTCGACCAATCCGGTCGCTTTGTAAACGGCCAGAATTACCGAGAACAATAAGACCGTCGGCAACGCCCAGACAAACAGGAAAGGTCCCATGTTGAGCAAACCATAACCAAAGTCTCCTTGCTTGGTTGTAAGGAGGATTTGCAACCAGGGATGAGCATGGGTATTTACGTAAGCGATTGCGACGTCGACATAGGAAGAAACAATCGGACTCAGGAAGTCGGCAATTCGATTCGCCCCGTAGATGGTCGCCAATGCGGGGAGAAACAACAATAGGATGGCTAGTACCGGTCCGAGAAGCCGATGCTCCAACAGTCCAGCCTTGGGTTCAATTCGCCAACCTGCGAACTTCGTCAACGAGCTCTTGATGAACGGCTTTGGGTCCAACAAGCAATTTTCTATTCGAGCATGACATTCTGGCGTTAACCGTCGAGCATCGACCGCAATCAAGGGTACACCGGCATCTTCAGCTATTCTTGCTAGCGCTTTGTTGGCAGTATCCCCACTAGCGACTTTGTCCCAATAGGTCACAACGACAACGCCTCGTTTGCCAACCACTAACGGAAGCATCTCACGAAGATCGTCATCCAGCGTCGTCGCTTGTACGACTAGCAGGACCGTTTCGGATTCGTCGAGCGCATCAAGAGCCAAGGCCGTCGTTCGAGTGTCCGACTTGCGGAGAATACCAGGGGTATCGACATAAGTTCGTTCGCGGCCTCGGTAACGCTGGACCGTCACGGTCGAGCCTCGAAAGTTGGTTTCACCGGCAGACGTTCGGACCAAGCTGCTAATCAACTGCGACTTGCCAACGCTCTCCTTACCGACCACTAAGCACTCACTTGTGGCGGATCGTCGATCGATTACCGTAGAGCCTCTCGTTAACGTTTGCACAAGACCTCCCAAGCCTTTAGCGTATCCCAATGTACAACGTTGTTCTCGAATCTCTGGAATGCGGCGAGCTGTCCGATGCGATAGTGCTTTCCATACCGATCACGCACCCAGCTTTCGTAATTCCAGAAGAAAGCAAATACTTGAGTCACCAACTCGATTGCATCGCCGTACTGCGAACTGCGGACCTTCCGCGTACTTGGCATTTGCTTCGGTAGCCAAGCGATCGGCTCGAATCTCGCCGTTGGCATCCATCGCGGCTCGACGTGATATCGATACATGAACAGACCACCTATCCGATTCAAACCGATGAAAACTCCGAATCCTCGGAAGGCGAGCCTGTAACGACCAGCCAAGCGAAACGAGTACAGACTGACTGCACAACCATCGGGATCGCACGTTTTCTTGGCACCATACGCCATTAACAAATTTCCGTGCTTGGACTCGATATCTCGTCCGATTACATACAACTGCTGATGCAACAACTCGGTCGCCAGAGTGAGCTTGGAAATGTCCTTCCAAAAGGGGTGACTTCGGGTGCTAACAGACACATTGCTCCCCACAACACTCAAAGTCATCGAGGAACATTCCCCAGCGACGATAGGTCTTCTCGAACTCCTCGGTTTCCAGCCCAAGACGATCCGCGATCGCCTTTGCAACCACAGCAAAGCGTTGTCGATACTTGTAGATGAAACAAAGAATCAAATCGTCGTGGCGCACGCTTGGTCCAACCAAAAATAGATTGGACATGAGCGTCGACTCGTCGTTTTCATTAAGCAACGGATATCCGTCTTCGCGCAGCTCAAATCGATCAACCACTTGCTGAAAGCCTCCTTTGAACCCTGTCGCGAGAATGGGTTGGCGTTGGGTCTGCCAAGCTTTGCCATCTGCTGACGTTACGGTGAAGCCCTTCTTAGTTTTCTCGATGGATTGAACGTCCACACCGCCGATCGGCTCAAGCATCCCCTTGCTGCGAGCGGCAAGGAATCGCTGCAGCGTAAAGGGACTGAGCGATCGACTGGGATCAGAGTCTTCGGATTCCCAAGTATTCTCGCGGGCCAGTAGGATCGATTTGCAATCAAGCTTGCTGAGCTGATGTGCTGCGTCAACCCCGCTCTCATACCCACCGACGATAATCGCTGGACCTTTGCCGTTGGCAACGTACTCCGCCCAATCGCCGATCCGAGAGTTGTGGATTCCAAGCGAAGCCCCTGACCATGTTGGCATATTTGGAAACTGAAACTCACCGGTTGCCCAAATCAGATGGCGACATCGTAATTGTCCCTCGATCGTCATGACGACAAAGAACTCTTCTGAATCTTTGTAGAAGTCGACAACCTCAGTGTTCGAGCGAGTCGGTAGCTCGAAGACCTGGGCCAGTCCCATAAGGTGCGCGGCGAAATCTTTACCTAAAGGGTGCTCCGTCCCGAGCGAGTAACCTGGGGAAGTACCGATCGCAATCGCGTTGAGATCGAGCATCCCTATCGAATTGGATGGAAACGATGGCGTGATGAGTTGCATGCCAGACGGCCAATCCATGAAGGACTGACCCGGCCGCCCGCGATCCAAGATTTGGAAATTTGTGATGCCCGCGTGCTTGAGCACAACACCAACGCCTAAACCAGCAGGCCCTGCACCGACAACCAATACGTCGAATGGTTCTTCGTCTCCAATCATGGAGCACTACTCCTGTTCGCCCTGCAATTCAACCGCAGGGAAAGGGTCCGCCAACTGATCCCATAGTTCCGGGCCCTGTACGAATTCCAGATCCGTCACCAAACAGGACTCGAGAATGTCCCGAATCGCTGGCTCATCCATCTCGCGCCCGATGAACACCAACTCTTGTCTTCGATCCCCGTAGAAGCCCTGAAACATGGATCGAATTCGTTCGATCTCCGACTTCTCCTCCGGCCATTCCTCCTCGGGGGCAGAAGCCCACCAGTACCCTGCAGGATCGATTCGAATCGAGCATCCTGCTTGCGACCAGTCGTATGCCCAATCGTGCTTGGATGCAATCCAAACGAGCCCTTTGCTCCGCAGTACCCCGGTGAACATGCCATCGTTCAGGCTTTCGTCAAGAGCATCGGAGAGCCGTTGCGGGTGAAACGGACGGCGACTTCGGTAGACGAAACTGGAGATCCCGTATTCCTCGGTCTCCGTCGTCTCCTCGCCACGAGGGACCGCTAGCCATTCCGGTTGCTGCTCTGCTTCGCTTAAAGAGAACAGCCCGGTCCCGAGGACTTGATCCAACGGCACTCTTCCCTCGGTGGTTTGGATAATACGCGCATTTTCATTCAGCTTCCGAAGGAGCACCGCCAGTTGCTCAAGATCGTACGGAGTGACCAAGTCGGTTTTGTTGATGATGATGACGTTGGCGAACTCCACTTGATCGACCAAAAGGTCGACAATATTGCGTGTATCCTCTTCGTTCAGCCCCATGCCCCGATCGGTGAGGTCGTCGAACGACGAGTACTCCTCCATGAAACGAGCGGCGTCGACCACCGTCACCATCGTATCGAGATCGGCGAGCGTCGAGAGGCTATTCCCTTCGCCATCCTCGAATGTAAATGTCTCAGCGACCGGCATCGGTTCACTGATACCGGTCGATTCGATCAGCAGATAATCAAACCGGCCTTCCTCTGCTAATTTCCGCACTTCGATCAGCAAATCTTCCCGGAGCGTGCAACAGATGCAGCCGTTGGTCATCTCGATCAATTGCTCCTCTGTTCGCGATAGGTTCGCCTCACCATTTCGGACCAAAGCTGCGTCCACATTGATTTCGCTCATGTCATTCACAATGACCGCGACTCGCAACCCACTTCGATTGGCCAGCACGTGGTTCAGTAAGGTGGTTTTCCCGGCACCGAGAAAACCGGAGAGGACTGTGACGGGCAATTTCTTGGTCGATTTCATAGATTGCATATCCAGGAACTATTTTGGGATCTCAGGCATGGAGGAGAGAAGAGAGACAATCAGGGTCCAGCGAGATCATCACGACTTGGATCGAATCCGCTGACTGTCCGAACGCTGGGACCATCCCCATCCCGATCCAGCCGAGCATCCAAATGACGACGATTCGGAGCAATCCAACACACGACCCCATCGCTACCTCCAAAAAGAAAAAGACGTCATTTTACTGCATGTGCAATACGCTTGCAACTAATGGGCGGTTCGATGAAAATCGGCGATCGGTCGAGGG
>CAYXFO010000333.1:0-5080 GCA_964464255.1 uncultured Pirellula sp. | reverse complement strand
GTTGTAGCGTTTGAAATGCCAAGCGTGACCATCGCGTATCATGTTTCGGTTGATATGCTCATCCCCAACATAGACTTGCGCGAGCCGTCTGCCGAAATTATCTTTTTTAGTCCAGGTTATGCGGACTTTGCGATCAAGAACCATCTTGCGCAGGGCTTCCGTCGACTGGGCACCGTAATCCTGCTTGGCCTCCGGGGCGTCGGTTCCTTCGATCTGAATCTCGTGGACCTCGCTTCCCCCCTCCTCTCGAACCTTGATGGAATCTCCGTCGATCACCTTCTCGACAACACCTTTGATTTCCTCCTCTTTTGCCCCGCTATCCCCCTTCGAATCGCCGTCCTTTTCCGGAGGTGCATCCCCCTTATCGTTGGGTTTGCTGCTCGTCGATGGAGGCTGGCTTGCCATCAGCGACAGATCATCCGTATTCAATGTGCATGCGAAGACTACTACAAAACAGGCCAAAGAAATTCCCAACTTGGGATGCATCGGGATAGAATACATGAAAGTGCCTCGGAGGATCGATTGAAAAACAGCTGGGTCGCTGGCGTTTGCGACCGATTCACGAAATTGACCGGGGGTTATCTTAGCATCGGATTTTCGCAATGATGGACGACGGCGAAAAAAGTGGAATGGAAACCGTAAAGACTTCCCAAACGTCTATCGACTCCGACCCAACTAGGAAGCCTACCGAATTCCTGCGTCGACGCGATCGCCGCCCGTTGGTACCCGGCAGAGCGACCTGGCGAGATCACCGCGCGTGGTTGTCCAGTTGCCTGATTCATTGCTGCCTGCTGGTATCCGCAGCTTTGCTCTGGCAACCCCGAACTCAAGGAACGGGGGAAACCCAGGATCGTCCGGTCGGGATCGCATTGGTACATCCATCGAACGATGGCGATCAATTTTTTTTGACTGGGGGTGGGCCGCATAACGCAGTCGAGTCCGCTTCGGAAAATGCGAAAACCGGAGCCACTGCAGCGACCGCTGCTGAATCGGCTGGACCACCCATCTCAGTTGCTGATCTCATCAGCGGACTTGTAGGGCTCGATTCGTCTGGTAACTCCAGCGCTGGAAGCGGCGAAGGACTAGCAGGCCTCGGGACGGGAACTGACGGCAAGGGTGCTGGTTCCAGTAAATCGACCACGACGTTCATGGGGCTTCGAGGTACGGGAACTTCCTTCGTGTACATTTTGGACCGCTCTGCCTCCATGCTTGAATACAACGGCTCACCCATGCGATTTGCCAAACGTGAGTTACTCAACAGCATCCAATCGCTGACCGACAAGAACCAATTCCAAATCGTCTTTTACAACGAAACCCCGGGTTCGCTCAATCCGAGCACTGCAGGCGGAAAACTACTTCAAGCAAACGAAATCAACAAGGAGAAAGCGATCCGTTTTATCCAGGCGATAAAGCCTCAAGGGGGAACCGAGCACATCCCGGGTCTCAAGATGGGATTATCGTTCAAGCCTGATGTCGTCTTTTTTCTCACCGACGCAGCGGAACCAGCCATGCGCGAGTCGCAACTCCTCGACGTCCAATCCCTCGCAGATCGCGGGATGACCACCATCCATACCGTCCAATTCAATAGCGGCCCCCAGTCCAACGATGGGGGCTGGATCCGTGTCCTGGCTGAGATGAACCGAGGCACCTACCGCTACGTCGACATCCAGTCATTGGAGTAGTTCGTTGCCGGTCAATTCCCTCAAAACGGGTCTGACATCGACTTTGCGAAACGCGTCCCGCAGATTGGGAGCAACGAAAACCCGGACCCTTTTGACCAACTCATCGAACTGACGTGTGGCAAGCGATTGAACCACCGGCGACAAATCGCTCAACGGGCGAAAACTCCCATCGCGCATTCGCACTTGCAGGTCGAACTGAACCTCCAATCCAATTGGTGGCGTGTCGATCAGCAAATCATTCTCGCCGATAGGAATGTCGATCGAAGGTTGCAGACGACGAGACAACTCTCTAGCAATCGCAACAATCTCATGATAGGGCCGGCGAGCGAGCGATCGATGGAGATCGGGGTCGGAAAGATTATCGAACTGAGCAATCCTCTTGAACAGATTGCGACGAAGCCCGAAGAGTCCCAACACGCACGGTTCGAATGACTTTCCGCGAGACGCTTCAAGCAACGATTCCTGCATGGTTGCGTCATCCATATCTGCCCAAGCAGTCGCAAGATCCTCATTATCGCGCAACTCGAAAACAGCTCTTTGCAACATCGCAGTCGCGCTCCGGACTGCATGATGCCAGTACACCTCGCTGAACATGACGTAGCGTGCAAAGACCATCATCTCGGCCGCCGTTTTTCCTTTCTCCGAAATCGCCAATCGATGCCTAAGCGTGTCGACACATAGCGAGTGAACGAGGCGATTACGATCAAAATTGCGTCCGTAGGGCACCCCGGCATGCAAGGAATCGCGTTCGAGATAATCGAGTTTGTCGATGTCGACCGGTCCACTGAGCATCGAACGAAGGATCGACCGGCTCTCCGAAACGTTGGGGGTATTCCCAGGTTTTAGGAACTGTGCGACATCCTCCGGGTCCAGGTCCCAATCGGTTCGCAACAGATGAGCTAACTCGCGATGCCGCAACAACCGTTCGGCGAGTATTTCATGCTTGGGGAGATGGACTAATTTGATATCCTCAATCGTGTGGCAGTACGGCCAGTGCCCGATATCGTGCAGCAATCCGGCGACGACGAAAAGTGCCGCATCCCGATCGGAAAAGACCCTCGGAGCCAGCGGATCATGGGCCAACTGCTTCAGGAAATCGATAGCATTGCGATAAACCCCCAGCGAATGCTCGAATCGGGAATGAGCCGCTCCTGGGTAAACCAAAGCGACTAATCCCAACTGGCTGATCCGCGCCAATCGACGAAAAGCAGCGGTATCCACCAGTCTCCGCACCCTCGGGGTGATCGGAACATCCACCTCGGGACTGATCCGCAGGATCGACGTATGGGAATGAAGTTCGGGAATCATTCCCACCGATTGTATCAATCTTGAACACTCCCGCTGGACGACACGGTAAAATAGAGTCGGATGACGTCCGCACCTTAACAAGGATGACATCCGAATCTACGGGAGATCGCATGGCGAATTCAATATGGCCTGATGGCGAAGCGACAGCGGAATTGCTGGTGCACGTCCGGGATGGGGAGTCCAAGGCGGTCGAGGTTTTGCTCGACCGACACCGGGATTCATTGCGAAGAATGATTGCACTGCGACTCGACCAGCGAATCATGCAGCGACTGGATGTCAGCGACGTGGTCCAGGACGTTCTGATCGAAGCCAATCGCCGACTGATCGATTACGTGAAAAATCCCACCATTCCGTTCCATTTGTGGATTCGGCAGATTGCCAAAGATCGAATTATCGACGCCCACCGCCGACATCGTCTTTCGGCCAAACGCAGTATCGATCGGGAGCATGCCGCTTCGGCCCTTCCCCCGCCCGACCAGTCGACCATGGACTTCGCCAACCAATTTCAAGATGGAGCATTGACCCCGGCAGCGGCGGCAACTCAGCGCGAATTGGCTCAACATATCGAACTCGCGATCCAACAACTCAAAGACAATGACCGCGAGATCATCCTGATGCGTCATTACGAGCAACTCAACAACCAAGAGATTGCACAAGCTCTGGGGCTGACCGAACCCGCAGCCAGCATGCGTTACCTGCGGGCTATCAAGCGACTGCGTGAAGTCATCGAAAGCTTGCCCGATCTCTACAGGGAACTTCAGGAATGAACTCGGAGGAGCAACCGGAAGATCTCGGCGGAGCCATCGAACTCGAGGATGAGCCTCTCAGCGATGAAGAACTGAAGCTCGCCGAGTTGGTCACGTCACTCACCGATCGACTCCAAAAAGGAGAGTCGGTCGACATTCACGCTGTCTGCCGGGCGCACCCCGAATTAGCGAGGGACTTGATGTCACTTTGGGGGACAGTGATCGTCACCCATGCAGTCGGCGGTAACGAAGCGAGCGTGATCCGAGGTGTCAATACGAACGAAGATGAATCCGGAACATGGCGGCTACCGCTCCCATGCATCCTCGGCGATTATGAACTGCTCGAAGAGATCGGCCGCGGAGGAATGGGCGTTGTCTTTCGCGCCAGGCAACTGAGCCTCGATCGCGAAGTCGCGATCAAGATGATTCTTCGAGATCGATTGGCCTCCGATGTAGAGCGTCAACGATTCTTTGCAGAAGCCAGAGCAACCGCTCAATTGCAACACCCCGGCATCGTCCCGGTTTATGATGTAGGCGAGATCGATGGCCGCCCCTATTTCGCGATGCAGTACCTGCGGGGTCGCACTCTCATGGAGTTGATTGCAACCGGTCAGCTCGATCAGCGCGAAGCGGCCCATCACGTCGAAAAAATCACACGGGCCGTGCAGTTCGCACACGCATCAGGCATCCTCCATCGCGATATCAAACCATCGAACATCTTCATCGATTCCTCCGGCGAAGCTCGGTTGACCGACTTCGGATTGGCCAAGCAATCCGACACCGCCGAATCGTTGACTCGCACAGGGGTAGTGCTCGGTACGCCAACCTATATGAGTCCGGAGCAAGCCAGTGGACGGATGGGTGAACTGGGCCCAGCATCCGATATCTACTCCCTCGGTTCGGTTCTCTATCACGCGCTCACGGGACGGCCGCCATTCACCGCCAAGTCCGCGATGGATGTTCTGTTGCAAGTCCTCGAACAGGACCCACCCAATCCACGATTGATCGACCCCAAAATCGATCGCGACTTGGAGATGATCGTGGTCCGCTGCATGCAAAAACCTCCCGAGTTACGATATGCATCCGCACAAGCTCTTGCGGAGGATCTGGCCGCGTATCGGAAAGACGAGCCGATATCAGCTCGTTCCGGTCAATTCGCACAAATCGTCGCTCGGTGGTTCCGCGAAACCCACCATGCCCCGGTCCTCGAGAACTGGGGATTGCTGTGGATGTGGCATTCGATGGTCCTGTTCATCGCCTGCGTTCTCACCGAAGCATTAGCATGGAACCAGGCCCACCGATCCTCCTTTGCGTTGCTGTGGACCGTTGGGCTCGGCGCTTGGG
>CAYXFO010000332.1:0-5113 GCA_964464255.1 uncultured Pirellula sp. | reverse complement strand
CCCACTTCAGATGGTGTTCGTCAGGGTTGGGCGTAGCCAATTCTGCGCCGATAGAAAAGAGCTGGTGTTGGACTTGATCGAGCATCGCATCCAGGCTTTCCGGGAGCGGAGTACTGCGAGCGATTCCGAGGACCGCATTGAGTTCATCGACAGAGCCGTAGGCGCAGATCCGAACGTCGTCCTTGGATACGCGAGGCCCTCCGAAAAGACCTGTGGTCCCCGCATCTCCGGTTTTGGTGTATATCTTCATGCTGACTCAATTACGAAAACGCGGGAATCAATTGTCAATACGCCGGTCAGGGTATCCTAGCCACTGAGATTGTCAATCGAAGTCAAGTGACCTAGTTCGAGAGATCCCACACTATGAATCCGACAGAAACCGAATCATCGCAACCGAGTGTTTTCTCGAGTGGCTACCTTATTTTTCGGTCCGTTCCATCGCTTCAATTCCTGTTGATGCGACACGATGATCGTTGGGATTTGCCCAAGGGGCATCTCGATGCCGGGGAGACGAAACTGCAGGCTGCGATTCGGGAGTTGCACGAAGAGACGGGATTGAGCCCGGAACGGATATGGACAGATCCAGGATTTATTTTCGAGCATCGATACTGGGTCGACTCTCGCAAAGAACCTTCGAGGAAAGTGATGAAGGAGTTGACGATCTATTTGGGCTTATTGCTCAAGGACCGAGAAATCGAGTGCACCGAACATCGAGGATTCCGATGGTGGACCTGGTGTCCACCACATCGCATTCAAGTTCAGACGATCGACCCGCTTCTCGCGAGCGTAGAGCAGCATTTGCGGCAATCGGTCGATACGCGGCGCAAGCTGAATCTCCTGTAGTGAATCGCTCTATGGCAGCATCGACTTGGGAGTCAGTTTTTGCTTCGTGAAGAAATCCTTTTGCTTGAAGCCGAAGTAGCTCGGCTTGAAGGCTTCGGGAACGGTGACGCTTGCTTTCTTCGGAACGGGTAGGCCTATTCCCCAATAAACGGAGTTGACGAACAGTCTTCGCAGATCCTCGCTCAGCAGATCGACTGCTGCTCCGATGGTGGAACCGATGACTTTTCCTTCTTTTCCTCCCGGCATCTGGTAGTTTCGGGTCCAAATCAGAGGCATCATGGGTTCGTTCTTTTCACCTGGGAGAGGTGGATCGTCAGGTTTCATGCCGGAAAGGACCTGGCCATACATCAGCACGTGGGCGGAATCCGGGAGATGCGTTACACCGTAGACGTCGGTTGGGCCGAATACATCGGTCACAGAATTCAGTATTGGAGAATCCGCGTGCTCGGGATTGATCACACCTCGCGTGGCCTGCCCGTTGTGAACGCCGTGATGGGAAACCCAAGTTTCACCGATGATTTGCTGGCCGAAGCCACCCGGCCATTTGCCGTTGTTCCAAGACCACTCGGCGTAGGATGTCTTGGCATCGCCACCGAAGTTGAACGGGTGGGTCGATGTTCGGATGGCGAGAAACGGCTTGCCTCCCTTCACGAAGCGGTCGATGTATTGCATTTGCTCATCTGGTAACGCGCGAAATCGCAAGAACATGACCATGAAGTCTGCTTGATCGAGATGCTCGAGACCTGGAATGTTGCTCGAGTAGTTCGGATCGATGGTGTTGGTCTCAGGGTTGATAGCAAAGAGGACTTTGCAATCGAAGCCGTGCTGCTCCGAGAGAATCTTCGCAAGCATCGGCAGAGCCTCTTCACTGCGATACTCTTCGTCTCCGGAGATCAAAACAACACGTTTTCCTTTTCCGGGTAGATCCCCTTGTTGATTTCCAGGCAGATCCAACCAGAGGGCCTCTTGGGCTTGTAGCGCGATGGAACACACGAAAACGAGTGAGAGCGTTGCGAACAATTGGTAACCGTTGCACATCATGTTGCACATCATAACGTAGATTCCTGACAATCGATTCCTAACCCTCGATCAATCAAATTGGCGCTTCAGTAACTTTTCAAGAATCTCGGGTCGGTCTTCCGGTGCGGCGGTTGCGAGCGTCTTGCCATCGGTTCCTGCGATTCGCTCAAACGCAGCGACCTTGAGCGTGTCGTCGACCAAGCCTTTCGAGGAGTACAACTCGATTTCACTCAGTAAATCAAGCTTGCTTCGGACCTTGTCGTTGACCAAATCCTTGAGGCGTTTGCCGGTGATTGATTCCGCTTTGAAGTTGGGGAGATCTTCCAAGGGGTAAGCTTCATACATTTTCGTGAGGAGGATATCGACCGCCTTCTCGATTCTGGAATCGGGATCTTTGTCCGCAGCGATTTCCTGGTTGCTAAGGGCTGTTCCAACGATAACTTTTTCCTTGGAATCCTTCTCTGCTCGCAGGTTTACGACCCGGATACGGCAATCGTTCTTGACCGTGTTATTGACTCGAACGAGGGAGACGTCCACTTCGAAGATGATCAATGCGTCATAGTTTTGTTCGACCGCTCGTTTCGACAATTCGCCCACGCTGTCTCCTTGGCCGATATAGTTCAGTCCCGACGTGAGCGGAACCGTATCGGCGGGCAGACCAAGGTCCTTTTCCATGGCCGGGTCAATCGGTGTTTGGGGTGAGTTTGGTTGACCAGGTCCGGGGCCGCCAAATCCGGGGCCACCAAAGCCGGGCATACCGATATTTCCAGCACCGGGGGCGGCGCCGCTGGGTAGATCATCGAGTCCCGCTCCGGGACTGGCAGCACCGCCGTCTTGCTCTTCAGGACGAAGGAATCGAAACGGACTCTTTCCTGGTGCGGCGGACCCTCCGCCTCCACCGCCACCATAGCCTGGAGGGGGACCTCCACCTCCGCCGTAACCGGCGGGTGGACCTCCGGCGGGGCCACCTTTGTATCCCGCTGGCGGACCTCCAGCTCCGCCATAACCGGCGGGTGGACCTCCGGCTCCGCCGTAACCGGCGGGTGGACCTCCGGCTCCGCCGTAACCGGCGGGTGGACCTCCGGCTCCGCCATAACCGGCGGGTGGACCTCCGGCGCCTGGACCGGCGGCCATTCCAGGTGGCCCGCCTCTTCCACCTCCACTAGGCATCGCTGCTCCAGAAAATCCAGAGGGAGTCGGCAACGAGGTCATTGGAGAACCATACTCGTAATCATGAAACGCCTCGGACCATTTGCCATCCGAATGAGCTTTGCCAAACGCTTCGACGAAGGTGGTCGCGTACTTGCCAGCGGCGTCACTCAAGTCCTTTGCCTTCAACTGAGGTGTTCCGCTACGAGTCCCGCCACTGGCCCCTCCCGAGCTTCCCAAGCCCAGCCCTGCCGCACCGCCAGGAAAGCCCGTGCCGCCTCCGGGTCCGGAGGAGCCGGGAGCGCCCGCGCCTAAGTCCGATTTCTTGGTTCCGATGGGTCGCAAGTTATCTTGCTTGCTCGTGTTATTGAGGAGCAAGCCAACCGCGAAGCTATAACCCAATCGTGGCACAACGCGTTTCTTGTCCCATCGAAGGCGGTTCATTTCTGCTTCTCTCTCTTCGTTGGGCAGAGACAGAAGATGCGATTGATAAAGGGCGTAGGCGCGAGGCACGTTACCTCCTTTGAATGCGTTGACCGCTCGATCGTGCAATGAGAACGAAGGGGGCAGTGTGTTCGCTGGATCTTCGAAGGGATTGTCATTAGGCGGGCTGGCTCCGGGGGACCCGTTAGCGAACGAGGCATTGGAACCTGGCGCATTTCCATCGTTCATGTCCGGAGGAATCGAAGAGGGGCCGAGGTTCCCGAATTGAGCACCGGTTGTTCCGAGTTGAGCGCCGGCAGATCCTCCACCAACGGTTCCTCCACCACCGGTCCCACCTCCACCCGAGGATAGACTCGCAGCTCGGGGGCCGCCTCCTCCCATCGCTGCTGGGTTGGCGCCCTGCGGTTGGCTTGCGCCACCGCCACCGGATGAAATGTTTGCTGCTCGAGGACCACCGCCACCCGCGTTTGGACTTGGTGATTGGCTACCTGGTTCGACGGTTCCGCCGAATGAAGGAAACGACGGTGTGCTGGAGCCCTGAGCCACACTGCCTGAGGAGGACTCGTTCTCGGACCCTTGGTTTGGACTGGGTGGTGCGGTTGAGGGAGCGGCACCGCTCCCCTTCTCCGCAGGTGCGCTGTTGGACGTTGCATTGGACTGGGAAGATTCTTTGCTCCCACACCCAAAAGTTGCTGTCACAGCGCAGAGCGCGAACGCCAAGAATCTAATGTCCCGCTTCATGGTATACCCCATCAACTTCAATAGTTACCGCAGCTGGAATGAAACGCTTCTGGAGGCCTCACTGCGCTCCGTGGACCGGAGTCCGAATTTCTCACTCGGAAAACTGCGATTATCGGTCACCCAGAAGTCGTTGTCTATGGCTTGGTCGGATATATTGGAAGGAAGATGCGTCTCCGCTGTTACCGAAGGACTTTTCGAGTGCCTCCAACGCCAAATTCAACCCAGCCCCAAACACCCTTCGCCCCTCAGGGCGACCAGTCGCGGCGCACCGTCGGTTTGTGGATGATATTCATTTCCATGGTTGTTTTTGCGGCTATTTCATTGCTCTTGATGTTTGCAACTCGCGTGCCCGCGATTTCGGAAAGTATCAATGACATGTTCGGCATCCGAAGTTCGAGTAGGGGCGACAAGCCCGATCGCTCCGCTCACCTCTTCATGCTGCTGTTCTGCTACACATCCCCGCTCATGTTGATGTTGTGGGTCAGTCTCCTCAAGGGACTCGGGCGACGACGTTCGAGGCGGCCTGCACGTCCATCCTCCGCCCCCTCCGATCCGTTTGCCTAATCGATCATGCAGGAAGTTTTACAAGCCATCGAACGACATTTGGGGCGAACGCTCCCAATCTCGAAACTCGACTACTATCAAGTGATCGGTCTTGAACTCTACTGCAACGACGGGCAGCAGATCCGCAAAGCCCTCCAGGATGCGACCAATCGATGGATGCAATCCGAGACGGGCAAATATCCTGAATCTGCGCAAATCATCGCCAAATTGCTCAAGCAAGCCCAGACAATTCTGCTCGATCCGGAGAAACGAGAGCGATACAACCTGCAACTCGAAAAACTAAGGAATCCACAACCGGATTCTTCTCCATCGCACAAAGATCAAGCAAGCAGCAAGCCGGACAGTAGCGAAC
>CAYXFO010000331.1:0-5118 GCA_964464255.1 uncultured Pirellula sp. | reverse complement strand
ACGTTCCCCCACTACTGCTAACGTCAACCAAAACCGGTTTTCCGTGTTCCCAATCGATCCGGCAATGGACACGGGAAAGAGTTGGGTCTTGGATGCGGGTGTGGCTGTCGTTTCCTCGTCCGATCACAAAAACCTCATCCTGCTTAAACTGAAACGAAGCCCCAGCGTTAGGCCCCGAAACGATTTCGACTTTACACGTTAGTGCCATCGGAATTCACACCCAATCATGATTTCGGTTTAGCTCGATTATTTCTCTTACCGGATTTGTCCGCAAGGAATCGATAGCGTCCAACCAAGCACCTCAAGATCTCTTTTTTTGATGCGTAAGATGAAATCCAAAGGGGAGACATAGCACGGCGGGCACATTTGTGTCAGGGGTTAGAAGCTCGAGGATTACTTCATCGCTTTGCGCAATCGATCGATATCTGTTTCAAGCGATCGCATGTAAAGGTGCCAATCGACCTCGAGCTTATTGAGATCGCCGAAGACATCGACGAACACATCGACTAGTTCCTTGCGCTTAATTGATCCATCGGAGGTGTCCAGTTCGGAGGTGCGGCGATAGTATTCCACCAGCTTTTCTGGTTTATTTTCCATCAAATAATGAGTTAGTGCCCAAGCTTGTCCGTAGGCATCAACCTCTGCCCTGGTGTTTTGAGCGCCATCAAATAGCAGATCGCTCACCAACAATTCGATCGAGCGCATTGTTTCATCGCTCGATACGCGATAGTAGCTTTTCAGTCGGCGTTCATTGACAGCTCCGATTCCATTCCAAACCGCATCGCTTGACGTTTCAAAGTAGGAGGCAAGTCCTTCGTGAGCCCAGCGCAGTGCAATTTTTCCTCGCGGCATCAATCCGGTATTGCCTGCCAACTGATGCGTCGCTTCGTGCGAGACCACTTCGATATCGTCTTCTTCCTTCGCAACCTTGACCAACAAGTCGATCGTATTGGATAAGTGTGCAGTATCGCGAGATACCGGCGTGCCGCGGGCTTGGTTTTTGGCTCGCTTCAAGTCCGCGTTCAGTTCATCCAGAGCCTTCATTCTCTCCGATGATCCTTGATCATAGAACACACAGGCATTGTCAACCGGAGACCAAAACCCGGCAGCGGAGAGGAGCGTAGGGTCGATTTGGGTGCAGTAACGCTGGTAGTCCTTCTCGTCATGGAACAAGACGACCATCATTCTCTCTTGAGGTGGTTCGAGCAGGATGCCGTCGAGCGCGAATTTCATGAAGTAGGACTCATATACTGTCTCAAGCAACTCGAGTCGCAGATCGGCACGGCTTTTTCTACGTCGGAATGTTTTCGCGTCTGGGGTGTCATGGAGAAGAATGTAGTGGTCGCTGATCTGTACTCTCATACTAGGTAGGTTGACGATATCGCGTATGCGAGCTTCCGATTCCTTTGCGTCATCCTGCAATGGCTGCTTGATCCGGTTGCGCACTTCTATTAATCGAAGGATGGTGGGGTTTTTAGGGTCAATCTTATAGGCGGCCGAACAGCATTCCAGAAACTCCTTGAATAACCCCCGTTTAATCGCGACCTTGGCCGCAGAAATATAGTCATCGACCTCCTTGGAATTTTTCGCCTTCGACAGCATCTTCCGAAAGTCATCGGATTTCGAAGGTGCCTTGATCACCGTCGCGGAATCCTGATTAAGCACAATAGTTCCGTGTGATGGATGGGTGTACTCGATGATGCCGAATCCGCCTCGCTTGGTGGTTCCTTCCAGGAGGATGATCTTATCTGTTCCGGGAAGTGAATAGAGCACGAAATCCGCATAGGCAGGACATGGCATCCACGACGCGGTAAACGTGAACAGGGATAGAAAAATGAGAGGGAATCGTGGGGGGAAACGACGCATGATTTCAGAACCTGTGGATACCAACGAAATAGATCGGCCGTGAGAACGTTGAAACCAGGATTGGATTGGCAGGCTACCTACGTCGTTTTATCCTTACCGTAATCGGTATGCAACTTTTTTTCTGCTCGGTCGAGGATTTCGCGAGGATACCGTGGGAAGGTTGATCGGTTCTAGGGACCTCTACAGCAAATTTGGATCGAACCTCTACAATCATCGTCGATGGATGATAGGTTTCATGGGCGGACTTTGTTTTCTATTGGACTGCAAGATGATTACCAAATCGTTGGTCACTGCGTTGATCACGACCTTTTTGTTTTGGTCGATCTGGGCCTCACCGATCCGAGCACAGCAGTGGGAGCGATTCGAGGTAACTCGGGATACATGGCTCTCCGCAGTTGGAGCGGAAGCGAACGGATCCAACGGCGGATCGCCACGTTTGAAACTCAAGTCGATTCAGGAGCTATCCATCGTTGATTTCGATACTGACAAGTGGATCGGCCGCGAAATTCTCGAGGCGCAACTGTTTCTGAAAGTTGCCAGCGATGAACCGATTGAGCGAGTGACCGTCAGCACGATCACCAGCCAATGGGTGGAAGGAGATGCGACGGGTTACGAAATCACAGATGGGGTCTCTACTTTTGCAAGCCGAATTCACGCAAAGGCAGGTTGGCGCGGGCCTGACGTAACCTCCGTATGCATCGGTAACGGAGGTTCGTTCTATGCATCGAACGATGCGCTCGAGGCATCCGATCGTCAGTTGGCTACCGGCGATGGATGGGTGCAGATTGCAGTTCCTGAAAAGGTTCTTCGGGCACGCTGTGTGGGGCTGAGCTACGGCTTGGTTCTGATGGACGATACCGGTAGCACCTGGAAACGCGACGGCGAGGCGTTCGAGTACAAATTGTTCCCGAATCGTTATGTCTTCAGTCGCAATTCCAATTCTCAAAGCGCTCCTTACATCATGATCCGGTTCGGAGCAAAGAAGATGAATCCTTTGGATGCAGCATCGATTCGATCCCCAACCGAACTTCGATGGCAAAACGCGAATCAGGAATCACCCTGGCGCAGTCTTCAATGGCGTGTACAGCAAACCGACTTGGACGACCTGCTCGGCTTTCAGGTCACGATTAACGGCGAAAGAGTTCCGGCGACTGAGGTTCCCTCTTGGTCGCAACATCGTGATGGTCTCTTCGTCATGAATCTTGAGACTTGGCTGCAGGGACGATCGCATGCGTCTGCATGCAACGTTTCGGTCATTTCATTGGATAGGTTTGGGCGGAAGACAGCGCCGACGACGATCCAGGTTCGACCGGTAACACCCGACTCAGTTCAGTGGCCGCCGTTCAAGTTGCCAGAGGATCAGGATCCGACCTCCGACACAAGTGACTGGTCCCGTTGCTTGGATGCGTTGGATTCAAAGTGGACGGTACTGGACCCGCTCGACTTATGGTTGCCGACATCCCAAAAGATCGTTCCGGCCCAAAGTACAACGTATCTTCAGCAGAACCATCTGTGGAATGCAGGAGACCGGCGGATCACCTTGCATACCGCTCGTGGGGCGTGGTGCGGTTTTCAATTGGCTGCCCAGCGCCCGGTAAAGGATGTTGAGTGCCGGATCGAATGGGAGGATGCAATGGTCAGCGTGAGGGGTGCGAGAACCGAATGCTCGCGCTATGGGTTGATACCTTCTCAGTCCGAATCGATTCCGGATCCTCTGATACCATTGTCTCAGGGTACTGGTCGGTTGAACTGGATACTGGGACAAGACGAAGGGCCAGCTGGCATGAGCCAGAGTTGGCTTATGGAGTTCTATATTCCCAAGCAAACGAACGCAGGAACGTATCGCGGTAAGCTGATATTGCAGCGATCCGCCGCGAGGACCGAATTGGAAATCATCCTGCAAGTCCATGATGTTGTGATTCCTGATCGCTTGTCGTTTCTGCCAGAGATGAATTGTTACGATCTTCCGGAAAACGATAGGGACTATTATCGACTGGGAAATCGACATCGTGTTGTGCTCAATCGCCTGCCCTATTTTCAGAACGGAAGACTAGCCGCGGATCGCTGCCCGAAGTGGCGCGAGGGTAGGATGGATTGGCAGGAGTACGATGCTCATTTCGACGACCTGTTGAGCGGTCGAATGTTCGCAGACTTGCCCCGAGGACCGATTCCGATCGAGTGCTTTTATCTACCGATTCATGAGAATTGGCCCAGTCCCATGGAAGGAAACTATCGAGGCGGTTACTGGGCTGACAAAGCCTTTCCAGAAAGCTACCGCCAAGCATTCGTATCCGCGGTTGAACAATCCGGAGACCATTTCCAAAGCAAGGGTTGGACCGAAACGCTTGTGCATGTATATCTCAACAACAAAGTGGACTTCAAGCGAAAGGGCTGGTCTCGAGGTTCCTCCCCTTGGCTGTTGGATGAACCTGCTAATTTCCAAGACTATTGGGCATTGAACTATTTTGCTCAAGCTGCAAAAGAGGGACGAATTCGCTCGGAGCGCAAGCACCCAGGCAAGTCTGCTAGGTTGCTTTTCCGAGCAGATATCTCCAGACCGCAATGGCAACGCGATACGCTCGATGGGCTCATGGATTATGGAGTGATTTCTTTTTCTGCCTTCCAAGAGTTTCGACCGCTCGTGCTAGAGCGAAAATTTCAAGACAATCAGACAATCGTCGTTTACGGGAGCAGCAATCCGGTCGGAACCAGTAACTGCATGGCTGTCGCATGGAGCTGGCATGCGTGGTGCCGCGGTGCAGACGGTATTGTTCCATGGCAGACCATCGGAAGCGCGAATTCATGGAATCAGCCCGATGAGTTGGCTCTTTTCTATCCTCATCCAGTGGAAGCTAAAGCCGAACCCATTCCCTCGATTCGCCTTAAAGCCTACTGCTATGGCCAGCAAGATGCTGAGTTGCTCACCCAGTTAGCGGCCAAGGCAGGGATAAACCGATACGCGTTCGGCGAATGGCTTGGGCCTCAGTTGAAGCTAAATGCCACTGCCCGAACACAAGGGGCCTACAACGAACCCGCAGCGTGGAATGATTACTCAGGAGTCAACTCGCAGCGCATGCATCATCTTCGTTTGGCATGGCTGGAATTACTGGCAAAGCGATAGTAATGCAATACTTTCGTCACTCTCTGTATTGAGGAATAAGCCCGAACGCGAAGTGCGCCTTCCAAATCCTTATCCGGTACGGGTGATCCAACCGCAACCGAGTGCTTGCGTGCCATCAAAGACCGCGGCTA
>CAYXFO010000330.1:0-5134 GCA_964464255.1 uncultured Pirellula sp. | reverse complement strand
TGTGTTTGGTTGACAAAGCTTTTTCGCGACGCTAAAACATTCAAACGAGTGTTTGATCGAAGACTCGGCCAGCGTGAACTGCGGAGATTTACTGAGCGCGGTGATGGGAGTTAGGGGAATGATGGGCGTTAGGGGAATGATGGGAGCAAGGGGAGTGAGGCGAGTTAGGGGGGCGAACAGGGGGGAAGGAGCGATCACGATCCGCCCGTTTCCGACCGGGTTCACGTTGGTGGAACTGCTGGTTGTCATCGCGATCATCGGCATTTTGGTCGGATTGCTGTTGCCAGCCGTTCAAGCGGCGCGTGAGGCGGCGAGGCGAATGTCTTGTCAGAGCAACCTCAGGCAACTCGGGCTTGCCGCCCATAATTTCGAAAGTGCTCGGAAGGTATTGCCGACCGGGTCGGAGTCTAAGCCGTTTCCAACCGCGCCCAACCATCCGCATAATTTTTATCGCTGGTCGGTGTTGGCTCATTTGACACCGCATCTGGAGCAATCCAACGCGTACAACACCATCGATCTGGCATCGCCACTGTATCCCCCCACTTTTCAGATCACACCGAGAAATGCGGTGGCAGCGTCCTTGATGGTGCCGTTATTTCTCTGCCCGAGCGACAAGCAGCAACCGGTGTCCATGTTTCAGGATAGCGCTGGCACGACGTACAATTGGGGGCCGACCAATTATGCTGGCAACGCCGGTTCAGGAATGAACGGTGGCTCCGCATTCAAGGTGGATGGAATTTTTTTCATCAATAGCCGAGTCTCGTTCGGTGCGATTGTGGATGGAACATCGAACACGGCCATGTTCTCAGAGAGTGTTCTCGGGGTAGGGCCGGAGCGGAGCAGTGACGCCTCTGTGATGAAGTTTCGGGATGACTACAAATTCGCATTGGCAGCCCCCCTCACTGATTCCGCATGCGTTGCCGCGACCCAGTTCAACAACAGCAACCGCCGCGGTTTCTCCTGGGTGAACGGTGAATTTCGTTGTACCCTTTACAACCATTATTACCCCCCTAATTTTCAAGGCTTTGACTGCATCGGTGTTTCGTTGTCTCCGAATCTTGAAGAACGTTTCTCGGGCGTTGGCTGGCGTGCGGCTCGTAGCAATCACAGCGGCAACATTGTCAACATGACTCTCTGTGATGGATCCGTTCGGGTCGTGGACCCCTCGATTGATGCTACGATTTGGCGGTCTCTTTCAACACGTGCTGGCGGCGAGATCGTCGGCGACTGGTAAAATGAGTGCTCGCGTGGATTCAGCAGAGATCGCAAAGGAATTTCACGAGCGAGGGTACGTGATCCTTCGTGGGTTCTTCAGCGTCGACACCATGGCCTCTTTGATCGATAGAGCCGAGGTGCTCTGGTCGGATCCAAACAAGATCGTATCGCGAAACAATTTGCGATGCCGATTCATGGCGCATCATGTCTCGGGTGAACTCCTCTTAGAATGTTTCGATCCGGTAGTCGATATCGCACCCGAGATGCACATCGCTGCGACCTGCAAACCGTTGATGGATATCCTGCGTGCGATTTACGGTTGCGCAGGCTATCTCTTCAAAGACAAGCTGATCTTCAAGCCCTCCGGTGCCCTGGGCTATCCGTTGCATCAGGACTACATATCGTGGCCTGACTTCCCGAAGTCCTTTTTGACCGTTGTCATCCCTTTGGACGCCGCGACCGAGGAGAACGGGTGCACGGTCGTCTATCCCGGCTATCATCGGTCGGGTTTGATGACACCTGCGGATGGCCAGTTTCATGTGGTACCTCGTTCGTTGGTCCGGGAAGCGGATCGCGTGCCGCTGGAATTGGCGTCGGGGGACATTGCTCTGTTCGATGGATTCACCCCCCACGAATCCAAGCCCAACAGTTCGCCGGCTTCGCGAAGGCAACTTTACCTCAGTTACAATTCCGAGGTGGACGGTGGTGACCGTCGTGCCACACACTACAAGCAGTTTCACGAGTGGCTCCAGGCCAAGCATCCGAAACCAGCGACTGAACCTTGGTTCTTTGCGTGAACAAAAACGATGACTTCTTTTTATGCGGATACCGAGACTGAATCGTTCACTGCGACGACTCGTGTTACCAAAAGCGACACATGGCTATTGAGCGGTATGATTGTCTTGGCCGCTTTCGCCATGGTAGGAACATTACCCGGTCGAACTCACGGCTTGGGGTTGATTACCGAAGGGCTTCTCGCGGACTTGAATCTCGAGAGAGCTGACTTTGCCCGAATGAATTTGGTCGCCACATTGATCGGTGCCCTATTCTGCTGGCCGTGTGGATGGTTGCTCGATCGGTTCGGCATTCGACTTACGGGTGCTGCGATCATTCTGCTTTTGGGAATCAGTACCGTGGGCATTGCCCAGTCGCACTCGTGGTCCGCTTTGAGTGTATGGATTACGCTGACTCGAGGTTTCGGCCAGAGCATGCTGTCGGTTGTCAGCATCACGCTTGTCGGTCGCGCAAGCCTCCGGTTGCGGCATGCGACCGCCATGGCAGTCTATTCCCTTCTGGTCTCGCTGTCGTTCATCGCCGCATTTCGCCTGCTCGGCATCGCTATTCCAGAATGGGGATGGCGCGACTCATGGTGGGGTCTGGGCTGGGTTGTGATCCTCGCTGCGCCTGTTTTCGGCCTGTTAGCCATGGAGCCCCGAGGGTCCAACAGAACCTCTCGAACCGACACCCAGGATAGTGTCGCCCCCCAAGATGAGCGTGGATCAGCGACGATGGTGCAAGCGTTGCAAACACCCGCCTTTTGGATTTTTGCGGTCGCTTCCTCGTTGTATGCCTTCATCTCATCAGGTATGTCGCTTTTCAATCAGTCGATCCTCTCCGAGCGACACTTCGATGCTTCTGTCTACTACGATCTGTTAGCCATCAGCACCTTGGCTGGCTTGATTGGAAACATGGCGTCGGGTTGGTTGGCGCCGCGAACGACGTATGGCCGATTGATGGCGATCGCCATGATTTTGTATGCTTTTGCCTTGGTCGCTTTTCCTTTCGTGAACAGCATTTATCAGGTTTTTGCCTACGGAATCGCGATCGGAGTTTGTGGCGGGATCGTAACGGTCGTATTTTTCGGCGTGTGGTCGCATACCTTTGGTCGTAGGAATCTTGGGAAGATCCAGGGGATGGCCCAGGCGGCTACGGTCTTGGCATCCGCGTGTGGGCCTCTCGCCTTTGCGGAGTCCATGCAGAGATTTCAAACCTACACGCCTGTGTTTTGGGCGCTGGCACCGGTAATCGCCATGATCGCATTGGCTTCGTGGATGGTTACAATACCTAGTTATTCGAATGACTCCTCCGTTCCGACTCGAGCGACATAAAATGAAAATCATCGACTTGCAGAAACCCGATGTGACCCGATTCCATCTATCACTGAACGTGAACGATCTCGGTAAGTCGGTTCAGTTTCTGACCGCACTGCTGGGGTGTTCCCCCAAAAAACTTCGAAGCGATTATGCGAAATTTGAACCCGCAGATCTTCCGCTAGTTCTATCGCTGGAGCCACGTGCGGAACCACAACCCCCTTTGCGCAACACAGCAGGCGAGGGTCCGCTGAACCATGTTGGTATTCGAATGACCAACGCAACTCAGTTGGTGGACGTACAGCGGCGGCTTGAGGCCTCTGGTTACGCAACGCAGCGCGAAGAGGGGGTGGAGTGCTGCTATGCCCGCCAAACCAAGTTCTGGGTACTCGATCACGATCGCACAATGTGGGAGGTTTATGTCCTCGATGAGGATATTGAACATCGGGGCAATGCAGAGTCGACGGTTTCTAGTTCCGGAGCCTCGGACATGGTGTGCTCTGCCAAAACATCAATCCAACCACGTCGATGGTCGCATCGTTTATCGGATGATTTTCCTGATGCGATCCCCGGCGCTGGCCAACTCGATGAGGTGTTGTTGCAAGGCTCGTGGAATGCCAAGAAGCATATGGGCCAATGGTCCGATCAATTGGTGAAAGCTCAGTCTGCATTGCGCCCTGGGGGCAAGTTCGTGGTTCATCTGCTGACTGCTGGCGAAGCGATCAACCTCACGAAGCCATTGCCCGGTCCTGCTTCGGTTGTCGAAGTCGTTCCAACCTTGTCCGAGGTTTTCACGTCCATTGAGTCGCAAGGCTTCCAGCACTTGAGGCTCGCCAAGTATGGTGCCTCACCGTGCTTTCTCCACGAAGCAGTCGAGATGCGGGAAACTCGCGTTGAAGCCTTCGCTCCGCAGACCGCACCTACCCAGGACAGACTCGTTCGAGTCTTATACCGAGGACCATGCTCCTCGATGGTCTTGGACGGTCTGGGCGATTTCACGCGAGGCGAATCCCGTTGGATTTCCGAGGAAGCATGGGAGCAACTGGTCGCGATGCATGGCTCCGATTCGTTTGTCAAGCTGGCCGATTCGAGTCGCTTGAGTCCCGCCCATGCTTGCACTGGCTAATAGAACGACTTTCTACTCCCGATTTCGAAGATCAGCTAATCTGCTGAGGTGTCTTTCTCAGCATCTTCGTGGACCGAAGTCTTCGGTGGAGGGATCGTTGCGCTGGCAGGATCATCGACTCGGAGAACATGTCCTTCGAAGGTGCTCATGAACTTCTGAACCAACGGATGTCCCATCGCTTCTCGAATCCGTTGATTGGAGCTACCTGGCGATACGGCTATTTGTGGCTCTGGCGGTGCGGCAATCTCGTCTGCTGGCTTGATGCCTGGTGGCACCTCGCGATGGGTCAGGGTCCATTCGAGTTCGATGGAGTTACCGATGTTCTCACCGAGAGCGGATTGAATGAGCCGTTGGTTCTCCGGTTTACGAAACAATTCGATCGCGAATTTTGCATCGCGAGCTAAGAGCACTCGCCATCTGTGACTCGAACTGGGCTGGACTTCGAGCGTCATCCAGGCCGCCTGCTGAACGACACCCTCGATTTTCCCCACAACACTTCGGAAAATCTCAAGGGCCGCTTCAGCAGAGATTAACTCATCCTCTTTTTTTTTGAGTCGGCCTCGGATACCGTCGGAGCGATTGGAGACGGGTCAACTGTTGGAGGCGGATCTATTGTTGGAGACGGAGCTATTTTTGGAGACGGAGTTGTTTCGGTAATGCGAGGCTTTTGCAGCGCGGGAGGTGGTTGGGGTGGGGGTGCAAC
>CAYXFO010000329.1:0-5148 GCA_964464255.1 uncultured Pirellula sp. | reverse complement strand
AGCCAGCCCACAATGCCAGCACCTACAGCCAACAGACCCAAGGTTACCAATACGAATTCCATTGTCGATATTTCCCAATCTACGAGCATAAACAAATGGCAGGGCGCTCCAATGAGCACCAAGAGAATAACGGTTTGAGCCATCGAATTCGCTACGGCAACGTCGCTTCGAATTGGATTTCCTGTCCCTGGACCAATCGATCGGATTGAATGGTCAAGACAGGCAAACTCCCCCCCGACTCGATTTCCAACAATTTCGACTCGCCCGGCAAAAGCCCTTTGAGTGTTTGCTTGGAACGCACGCCATGGATCGCAGGGAAGGCATCGTGGTAGATCGGAGCGATCCCCACGTTCTCAATTGTTACCCTGCTGCGCTCGGCGTTGCATTCAAATCGCGTGACTCGAAATCGATAACCACAGGCCTGTCCCGCAACTCGAATTCTTTCCGAACTTTGAAAGTTCGGTTGATCATCGCCGATGATGAACGACACATGAAACTTGGCAGCCTGGCTCTCAAACGGCACTCCATGGGGGCCATTCGCCGACAATGCCTTCTTCTGGTCCTTTGCCTCAAAAAAACTAAACTCGCCTCCCGCAGGCGCAATCTTCCACCGATCGATCCCCATCGCGATCCAATTCGGTTCGTTCTCCTGCTTGTGTCGGCGATGATTGAATGAATCGTCGAAAACTCCGAAGGGTAGATCTCGAAGCGACGCGTCGGATGCAAAAGGCGCGTGGTCGCCCGCCGCATCGACCGAAATCATCCAAGGGGTCTGACGGAATTGACTGGCAAGATGCCGAGCGAACTCTCCCTGAAAGGCTCGATCCGGAAAGGTGGTGCCAATTTGCATGGGACCATCGTAGATGTGATACTCCGACCACAACCCGAAGCCTACTTGCACAAAGGCGATCCGGGGATCTCGGTCGTACTTCTCGGCGAATCGGGTGAAGAACTCGAGCACGAACCGCTGTAACTCCGGATGCGACCAATCAGGAAACCCCGTCGGTTTCCTCTCGCTCAGCGCAGTCGTCGCACGATAATCTCGAAGCGACTTGATGTACTCGGGGACCCCGTTCTGTTTGCCAACATAGGTGTCGTGCCAGCGGAGGATCGCTTGATGGCCGCGACTCGCAATATCGTCGAGCAACTTCTCCACCTCGCTCCAATCGTATGTTCCCTCATTGCGAACGACCTGATCGTACTTGAGGTATGCAAATTCCAGCTGGATCGGTGCCGTACTCGCCGCCGGGTTGGTAGCCCACAAGGCGATCCCCGTCATCGGCTGCACCGAAGAGATTTCCGATCGCAGGGAGACGGGTCTCATCTCATCTGCAGCATGAACCATCGAAACGAGATGAGTCAGCACGATCGATAACACTAGCCACTTGCACAGGCCGATCAGATTTCGAAACTCGTGGGGCAATTTTCCGTAGCTCATTGTGTACCTGCGCCGGGTGTGGAGCCATGCCGTCGCGAGCGGAGAAAACCAAATACAAGAAAGGCAAAGAGGATCGCATTCGGTATCGCAACGTAAGCCGCGGCCATCACAGGTTCTATGTCAAACCAAATGGAGTGCTCATACAACACAGGTTCTCCCGTGGACGATTGAATCTGGGATCGGATCGACCATTCGATCGATAGATAAACCGCCAGTAGCAACAGTCCCGGAACCAGGATGAGGGCCGCGTTCAAGATAAAAAACCTCCGCACCCAATGGCGACCCCTGGAAAGGTTTCTGCTTCGAAAGGCTGGTGGAGTGTACGGATTCGTCATGGCTTCCAGGGGTTGGGCTTCCTCAACGGCTCTTCAAAGCACGCTTCAAAACGTTCTCCGTAATTCGTTGCACTCGCGGATCCGGTCCGTGAGGCCGGCTCCAGTGCGACCAGGGAAGCGTATGCCCCGGCGGATCCGATAAGCCCTGCACCCAGAAGATACTCGAAGCGTTGAAGACAACATTCCCTTTAGGTCCTTCGTAGACAGTCGCAGTCCATTGCTGGGGGCGTTCTCCGCTGACCCAAGCTGTCCCAGCACCTACGACCTGCAAACCTGGAATCTCGGCTGGATCCCCGTGGTACTCCCAACCGATGAGCCCCGGGATCGAATCCCCCTTCTTCAGTCCCGTCCCCTCGAAAATCCAATGCTCGGGCATCACACAAATCCAGTCTCCACCGCCATTGACTGGCTCCACATTGCGAGCTCCCATCAGGAACCCTTCGTCCGGCCCTCGCTCGGGAAATGGCCCATGATCTTTCGCTCGGGCTTGCGTGACAGGTCGATCACCGCCGTACGGTCCGCCACGAAAGAAAATGCGGTTGGGACGTCCGTCGAAACTGTCGCGATACGGAGATACCCAGCAAACGCTGTTTCCCGACAGGAACAACAAGCTGACTCCCTCATCCCGCATCTTCTCCACGCTTCGGAATTGCCGAATATCCCAATACTCATCGTGTCCAACGCTGATCATGGCGCGGCTCTTCAATCCTCGATCCGGTGTCAGCATATCGCTGTTGCAACAGTAAGACACGTCGTATCCATGTTGCTCAAGCCAGTAGGCCAGCGGAAACTCCAGCGGCAAATACTCGCCCGCACCAACCGTCAGCGGATCGTTGACGACGCTGTCGTACTGAGCTTCGCGACCGTAAGGCCGATCGAAACTGACATCGGCCCATGGGCCCTGGTTTCCCTTGGGATGCGTGTAGACCGAATAATGACTTGGCCATTGATTGTAGGCTTGCCAGGTATTGTCCGAGACCTGAAACAGCACATCGCACCTGCGGTCATCGGTGACCACGAAGATGACATAGCTCTGCCAGTAAGCCTCTTGCTCCGACTCAGGAATCGTAGTCAGACGCCCAAGATAGACGCCGCTGAGCCAATCGCTAGGGATTGTTAACGAATAGCTTGTTTCCCAACGGCATTCGTGCAGATCTTTGTCGCCCGGTGCTGGCGTGGTTTGTGTCTTGCCCTGCAAAGGCCCAATGTTTGCAACGCGCCGCGCTCCCGCACCGCCATAGTAACCGGTTCGGAAGATCTCGAGTTGAAACCTACGCACCGGATTGGTGGACACCTTGATATCGATCGTCTCGCCCGCTCGCACGCTTTGTTTGGAGCAATACCCTTCGATCCATGGCGAGCGGTAGCGGCTGCCATCGACTCGAACTCGCGTCAATTGCCAGTCGTTACTCCCGGGCTGTTGGTTCTCGATCACAACTGGGTTGCTCGCGATCGATGCTTCTTGTGAGTAGCTACTGCTAGATGCCACTACCAACACAATCGCGACTAAAGTTCTCTGCATAATGATTCTCCAAAGTAGCACGACGCTCCGCGTCGTGATCTCCGACAAACTCGCATTGTATTTATCGTGGGACGACGCTCCGCCGTCGTCAAGCTTCATGCGTTCCGAACATGGTGCTGTGTTACGCGGTTCCAGGACACGACGCGGAGCGTCGTGCCACTATGTTAGTCCACTGTCAGTCGTCGACTGTAAATCGTGGTGCCGTTCGCAATGTAAAGCGTATTGTGATCACTGCCACCGAGAATGCAGGTGGTGAGCGGTTGATCCTTGAGCGGTTTCGGCAACACGCCGCAGAATCGCCCCGTCGGATCGAAGATCTGCACTCCCAATTCGCTGGTGATGTAATAGCGTCCTTTTCGATCGACTGCTAAGCCATCACCCTTCGACGCACTCACGTAGGGAGGAGGCTCATGGAAACGAAATTCCCCTTTGGGATCGATCGGCAACCGCAATGTCATGCTGGGCATCTTGGCAGCGAGCGTTCCGTCGACATGCACTCGAAACATCCATGCATGCTCGCCGCCATAATCGGATACCACCAAGGTACCGCCATCGTTGGATAGCGCGATTCCATTGGGCAGGGTGATCCCCACATCCACAACGGAAACAGCCCCCGTCTTCGGATCGATTCGAGTGACTTGCTTGGCACCTGTTTCGGTGATCAACACCATCCCCTCGGAGGTGACGGCTAGGTCATTAGGTTTCACTCCCGTAGCAATCGTCATTACCTCACCGGTATGAACATCGATGGAGAGTACGCGGTCTTTGGAGCCCTGGCAGGCATACAAAAGGTTCCCGTCGGGGCTGAACTCCAAACCGCTTACGGATTCCTTCGCGATCGTTTTTCTCGTTCCATCCTTTGCGTCGACTCGAATGATTTCGGCGGCCTTCATATCGCAGTAGAAGAGATTTCCTTCCTTGTCGGCGCACAGCGCATCGGCAAACCCGAGTTGATCTGCGACTACATTCCACGACTCTCCGGGTGCAAGCAAACGGAGCAGGGTCAGGTCGCCACCTAAATCGCCTCGTGTGTCGTAGGTAGGTTGGTGAACATCGCTTCTCCACAACCATCGCATGGCATCCGGGAAAATCGAACTGCCGTGATCGGAGTTGTGCGCGTACCCTTCGGCCCAATCCAAGCGGACGTCGTATCCCATGTAGGTCAACGCAGAATGCATCAATCGATTCGCGATGGGCCAGTTACCGTAGGGATTATCGAGGTCGCCGCTGGTATCGGACATGTAGACGCGAAGTGGCTTGGGCTCGGTCTTTCGAATCCATGCGGGATAGATATTGCCGCCGCGCAAATTCGTGAAGCTACCTACGTCGGAGTAGACTTTTCGGAAAACATCCGGTCGTTCCCACGCCGCGGTGAAGGCACAGATGGCACCTGAACTGGAACCACCGATGGCTCGCATGTCCGGATCTTTGGAGATCGAGTACTCCTTTTCCACCTCAGGTAGGATCTCTTCGAGCAGGAATCGAACGTAGCGATCGCCAAGACTGTCATATTCCAAACTGCGGTTGGAATAGCGTTGGTTCTGCAAAGGTTTCGATGGGTCATGGCCCGGGTTGATAAAGACAACGATCGTCACGGGCATCTCACCTCGAGCGATCAAGTTGTCAAAAACAATAGGGATTCGCCATCGCCCTTTCTCGTCCCGCAACCGCTCGCCATCTTGAAAAACCATCAGGGCAGCGGGTTGCTCCTTCGCGTATTGCGCGGGCACATAGATCGACCAATCACGAACCGTGTTGGCAAAAATCTTGGATTCCCACGGAGGCATCGATATCACCTGGCCGTGGGGAACCGATTCCTGTGCGATCGCATCCGGATGCGGTTCCCATTTGGG
>CAYXFO010000328.1:0-5155 GCA_964464255.1 uncultured Pirellula sp. | reverse complement strand
GCCGCTGCTGCAGCGGCCATGGCAGTCCGGTCACCCGCATGGCGAGGTTCATGCCGACCTCGTCGATCACCTCCGCGGCCAGCAGGCAGCCACTGCCGCGAGCCTGAGCCATCAGGTCCAGGGCCTGGGCGTAGGTGCTCGCGTCCGGGCTCGTGGGTCCCGAGGCGATGACTCCCAGGTCGTCGCCCACGACGTCGGAGAGGATGAGGTTGACCGAGGTGGCGGGGTGGAGCAGGCGGAGGCACAGGTGGTGGAGCAGGCGGTGGCAAAGACGGTGGAGTTGTAAGCGATATGGGTACCAACGGTTTCTTTTGTGATTCCGTAGACGTAGGTGACCTCTTTCCTGATGTTAGTGGGGGCCTCGCACCGGTTCCTGTTGACGGGTATAAACCGGAGGTCGGTTGGGATGGTGGATCGATGATCTGTGCTGGCGGCGAAGTATCCACTGGAAAGCTGAGTTCGTTCTGCAAGTTCCCCAAGTTGACGGACGTGCTCGCTCCTGACGACCCCGTCGATTTCGGTGATTCCGTTTCTGTAACCTTAGGCTTAATCGGCGTAACTGGTCCGATCAAAGACCCAACGGGATCTTTCGCTGAGGTGATCTCACTTGCGACTTGCTTCAGGATCGACTCGACTTGAGTACCGAGGTCCTGCACTGTCGCAACGACAACGACAGCGACCAAACCTACCATCACGGCATACTCGATGGCGGCGCTGCCCCGACGCGGATACTTTGCTCCCGTAACGATCCGTGAACCTTTTGAAAGTGGTTTCTTAAATTTGATCATAGATCAAAATCCAGGGGGCGAGTTACCAACCGATAAAGCCTTCTCCGGGTGAACAAAAGCTTTTGTAAACTTAGGTCGTTACGACCCTCGAGTCAAACGCTTGATGAAAACAGTTCACGAATGATCCGAAGGACTCGAGATCCACGTCGGACCATGGTTTCGATGGCTCCAAGTGACACGCACAATCATCGCAAACAGCGCAATCCCTACGTAAGCGTTCACCAGCACCAGTCGAGGAGTCGGCGGCTTGGTCTTGCATTGCGGTGTAGGTTTCGATAGGCGGCTGCAGTGGCCGCCGTTGACTCGAACCCACTGGGAAACCAACCATGGCAAACCGCTCTATCAAGATCCGCGAATGGTCCTCTCGTCTGGAGCGCTATCGACGCTCAGGATCGACACTCGCTCAATTTTGCAGAGATGAACAAGTCTCCGTTCCGTCGTTCTACTACTGGCGAAATCGCCTCGCCTCGATGCATCTCGAGAACGATGATACTGCGATTCCAGATTCCACCTCCGGATCGGCATCTGACTCATCCTGCCTCCGATTCACGATCCATGCCGGGAATGTTCGGATTGAATGCCAAGCCGACTCCATGCAGGCCATCGATTCGGTACTGGCTTGGGCCAGCCGCAATCAGGAATCCAAGTTCCAGCAAGTGATTGTCCAAGGGTAGTTCGAGGGCAACCATGCTGGCCGTCACGTCCACAACGCGTGTCTATCTCTATGTGCACGATGTCGATATGCGTCGATCGTTCGATGGCCTTATGGCGATCGTCCAATCCGAGTTCGCGAAAGACATTCGACTAGGCGATTACTTTATGTTCGTCAACAAACGGAGAGACCGCGTCAAGATCCTATGGTGGGATCGCGATGGACTGGCGATCTTCATGAAACGTCTTGAATCGGGAACCGTACAGAAGCCCCGATCGGATTCCAACTCCAAGAGCATGGTCATCGACCATGCTCAGTTGTCAATGCTTCTGACAGGCATCGACGTATCCAATATCAAGCGCCGAAAACGCTATGAAGTAGACAGCAAAACGCTTCCGAAAAACCCATCATGAAACATCCGAAAATCCTTTTGCTTTTTGTCTTGATTGCGACGTGGATTGCAAACCCTTTCATCCCTTTTTGCGTATCATCCAGTATGCAAGACGCTAACCCACCGACAACGGATTCTCAGTCACCAGTTCCATCTCTGGAACTGCTCCAGAAAGAGAACCAGCAACTCAAGGATAAGCTGGCTTGGTTCGAGACCGAGTACAACAAGCTTGCCAAGTTGATGGCTTCGCAGAACAAGCGAATCGAGAAACACATCTCGCCAGGTGGCAGTCCCTGGCTTCCGTTTGATTCGCAAGAAGAGCTGGAGCAGGCTCGGCAAGAAGCGGAAGCAGAGGCCCAAAAGGTTCTCGAAGAACAACAGGCCTGTTCGCCTGCCAAACCCAGGAAGCCTCGCAAGGAAGCCCTCCCGGCCCACTTGCCTGTGGTCAAGCAACTCTGTGATGTTCCCGAGGCGGATCGCGTCTGTCCAGAGCATGGTCCTATGACCATGATCGGTGTCGATTCCACTGAGACCCTGGTGTACGAACCAGCGAAACTGTATCGCAAAGTGACCGAGTTTCCAAAGTACGGTTGCTCGTGCTGCAAGAGCGGCGGTATCGTGACCGCAGAAAGACCGACCGGGTTGGTCGAAGGGAACAAGTACGACACGAGTGTGGCTGCCGCTGTGGTAGTCCAGAAATACGATTCCCATCTGCCTCTGTATCGCCAAACCGACATCTTCGCAGTCAGCGGTTGGACTCCGAGTCGCTCGACCTTGCTAAACATCCTTCGGCAAGTGGCTTTCGCCGTCGAACCGTTCGTCCAATACCTGACACGCCTGGTTCAAGGGGATTCGGTCGTAGGCTTGGACGAAAGCAGTTGCCGGATGCTCATGCCTTCGGAAGAGCCCAAGGTTGAGCCTGGTGATCTGAAGGGGAAGCGGTTGCTCGAAAAGATCGCGGAAGCGAGAGCCAAAGGCGAAGATAGTATCATCGGCAAGATGTGGGCTTATCGAGGCCTGGATCAAGCCCCCTACAACATCTTTGACTTTCGCATATCCAGGCATCGGGATGGTCCGGAAGAGTTCTTTCGGAATAGTCGATGCATTGTCCAAGGTGACTGTTTCTCAGGGAATAAATCGGTAGTGCTGGAGAGTAACGAGCGATTGCAATTCGCGGCGTGCTGGGCGCATGCGCGCCGCAAGGTTTACGAGGTAAACACCAGGAACCCGCACCGAGGGCCGCTGCTCGATATGATCCAAGGGCTCTACGATGTGAATGCTAGAGAACAAGGTCTTGACCATACCGCAAAAACAGAGCATCGCTTGGGGAATGCGGTTCCGATCCTGCGCGTGATCAAGGGCTACCTCGATACGCTGAACGACCAGCTCGTGCTTCCGAAATCGGATATGGCCGAAGCGATTCGGTACATCCGCAATCACTGGGATGCGTTGAATCTGTACGCAACGGATGGTCGAATCCCGATCGACAACAATCGCGTGGAGCAGTTGATGCGAGAGGTGGCACTGGGGCGCAAGAACTGGCTGTTCGTGGGTAACGTGGAAGCGGGTGAACGCGCCGCGCGCTTGATGACTCTGGTGAGCAGTGCCAAGCGACACCAACTGGATGTGTGGATGTATCTCAAGGACGTTCTTGATCGCCTGCTAGAGGGTGAGACGGATTACGCGAAATTCACACCGGATGTGTGGAAGGCAGCCCATCCCGAAGCGGTCCGAACCTACCGCGAAGAAGAAACCCGCTACAAAGCGGACCGCAAAAAGGTATCGAGAGCCAAGCGAATCATCGCTGCCAAGCAAAAACGCGAGCGAGCAGAAGGCTCAACCGGCTGACCCGCCACCTGTCCGTGGTGAACGCTTACCCTGTTCGTACTTTTTTCCGCAATAGAATCACTGGTTTCTCGCAATGCGCAGACCGAAGCCGAAATCTTCGAAGCCACAAGCATCAGTAGATTCCAGTCGAACGTAAGAGCAACGAAGTTCGAATATCGTCGAATTAACACTACCGCCTTTGAGGTACTGCTGATCGCACAAGCGATTTCCTTTGAATCGTCCCATACACCACTCCCAGACGTTACCATGCAGGTCGTAAAACCCCCACGGATTTGCTTTATAGCTTCCGCAAGATACCGGTCTTTGGGGCTTCCGTCCTTTCTCGTCCTTGCATTCGCTGTTGCACCCATGCTCGCAGATATCTTTCGGATTATCCCCGAAGGAATACGCTGTACTAGCTCCCGCTCGGCACGCGTATTCCCATTCCAAGATCGTTGGAAGTCGGAAACCTTTACCGTCTCGTTCCGGCACTTCAATCGAATACAACAGAGCGCTCCAATTACCAATTCCTACATGAGTTGTATCGTCCTCAGGACTCTCAGGTTTGATAACCAATGAAAAACGATAATACTCAGGTAGTTCATAGAGCCGGGACAGTGCATTGCAGAACATTGCGGCTTCGCCAAAGTTAAAATTGCCCGCAGGAGCACTTGCATTGTTGTTTTGCCAAGGCATGAATGGATTCGATGAGATTTCGGCTTGTTGAAACGGATATAAACCCCGATACACGGATTCCATTTGACCGCGAGAAATCTCTGTGGCACCCAAATAAAAACTCTTTATAGCATTGCCATCATTGCGAAGCTTAAATTCCTCATGCAGCATTTTTCTCAGTCGCCGCGGCGGAACGTCAAACGAAGTTTCCAAGCGAGTCTTTTCTTCGTCAACGTGGGGAAAAACCCCACCTGTGATTGTGAGCAATTTGATGCCGTGCTCTCGCTCAATTTGCGTATGCAGTTCCGAGGGATTCGAAATCTGCCCAAACGCGAGCATTGATTCAAGTGTCGAGAGAAGACAAAAATAAAGAGCACGTTGTTTGCGATAGAAGAAATTGCTAAGCATGTTCTGGCCAGTCTGGTGGTAGAGGCGGCGCATTTCCGGGATTAACAGGACGTACCGGTGGCTGCCAAGTCGGTAGTGGCATCATATTGTAGAACATCACTTTGATCATTGCTCGTACTCGATCCATAGCCTCTAAATTTCTTTCTTGCAACATCTTCTTCTGTACAGCGTAAAAGTCAGCATATCCTAAATACTCACGTAGCTGTTGTGGGTTCTCAATTTGACTTTCGAGAATCTGTAGCTGCAGCGTCATTTCTTTGATCTGGAGTCTAATGCGTGCCACCCACGCATCGTTTTGCACGCATCGTTTTGCTATCGAACCGGACGTCGGGATAGGCAGATGACAACCAGCGCTCATCGGGCTGGAGACTGGCCCTGGCTTCGCCTTCTTAAGCCCGACGGGCTGGCATAAGT
>CAYXFO010000327.1:0-5160 GCA_964464255.1 uncultured Pirellula sp. | reverse complement strand
ACTCGTTCCCCTTTGCTAAGGAAGTATTCGCGGACGATTTTCACCACTGTCTCGAACGGTGCGCCAAGGTCCGAGACCGGCCAATTGCTTCCGAAAATCAAACGATCCTCGCCGAAGATCCTCCACAACGCATCGAGTACCGGTTCGTAAAACCCAACATGATTTGCCGCCGGTTTCACACCTGTCTGCTCCACGAGGGCCGATACTTTGCAGAAAACATTCGGATGCTTCGCCGCGTTCTCCATCCCTTCCGTCCACGATCGCGGTGGTTCACGGCCATCGATCGGAAGATTGCCTACGTGATTGATCACCATGCGAAGCTTCGGCACCCGCGCCGCGAGATCAGCCACATGCTGCGGAGTGTCCGGACCGCCATTGACATCGAGTTCCAGATCATTGTCGACCAAAAGGTTGCAGTGTTCGATCAGCTTGCCCTCGGCCAACGCATGGGTTAACTCGTTGGTAAGGATCCGAATACCGCGATAACGGGGATTGCGGGCGAACCGGGCGAAGTGTTCCGGAAATTTTTCGGATGAAATATCAATGCGCCCTACGATACCGAGCAGATACGGATCGCGCTCCGCGAGATCCAATAACCACTGATTGTCCTCCACCCAAGCGCTCGCTTCGACCACCACCGTTCCCACGATCCCCAAAGGCTTCGCTAGCTGCTTGAAATTTTCGGGAAGGACGGTTCGGTAGAGAGTCTTGTCATTCTTGTCCGGCCAAGGGACACCTTCTGGCCGACTCGGGTCATAGAAGTGAGTATGGCAATCGATGATTGGAATCGCAGGCTGATCGTCGCTCCCATGTGCGACGCCGGATGCCAAGGCACATGCTCCCAACGCAGTCAGTGCCAGTGACTCGCGTCGCGTTATCTGCGATTCATGTTTGGCATTGCTCACGGATACAAAACCCTTTCTCAGTGATTGAACAAAAATTCGGTCGAGTTCAGTAAACTCCAGACGATGTCTTCGTAGATTGCGAGGTCTTTGGTCTGCTCGCCGATCAGGTTTCGAAATCCTGAGAGTTCCTGACCAGTCGGCTTGCGACTCAAGATTAAGATAAACAATTGCTCGATCGCCGACTCCGGTCTATCCGCTGATTCGACGATCTGCTGCAGTTGGCCATTGATTCGCAAGCGACCGTGCACTGTATCACCAACGGTCATATGGAGCGTTTGCGAAAGCGTAGGATCTCGCTTGGTTTCGCAGGCACAAACCGTCCCACGGCTCGATCGTCCGAACGTCTCGAAGAATGGATGCCCGTACGATGGGTTCTCTGTTTCCCCACCCAATCGTGGATAAAATTCAATAGCCCGCGTTCCCTCGGGAAACTCGGGCAGGTTCATCTGAGTTCGCGTGGTGGTAACAATGGAGTCCAATAGCACATCCGCTCGCAGCCTTCGAAGATGTGCATGCGAAAATTGGCGAGTATCGAGCCGATTGGATTCGTTCGGCTGGGAAGTCAATTGGTAGACACGCGAGTTGCAAATATCACGAACCAATTTCCGAAGACTGAATCGATAATCGACCAGATGTTCCGAAAGTGCGTCGAGCAACGGGCCATTGACGGGTGGGTTACTGACTCGGATATCGTCAACAGGTTCAATCACGCCTCGCCCCATCAACTGAGCCCAAATCCGATTGGCAAGGTTACGGCTGAACATCTTGTTCTCCGGCGCTGTAAGCCAGGTAGCGAGGGCCGGCCTGGGATCGCCGTTTTGTTGGGCAGGTGCGACTGCTCCGAGAGGCTTGGGAGGCATCGGCCGTTGATCGACCAGATGCTGCGCTGGCGGCGCAGAAGTGTTATAAAAAATTCGGCGTTCCCGCGATTCGACACCGGACTTCCGCTCTACTCCCGTGAAGAAGCTCACGAACCCGTAGTAATCGTCCATGGTCCAGCGGTCGAACGGATGGTTATGGCATTGAGCGCATTGGATTTGGATCCCGAGGAAAACCTGTGAGAAATCGGCGGCAAAGGCGTTCGGTTCGAACCGCGGCTTGTGCACCAGCATCGTGTAGAGATTGGCGGGGCCGTTGGAGAGATTGCTTCCCGATGCCGAGACCATCTCAGCAACAAACTCGTTGAGCGGCCGTTCCTCGCGCATCTGCTGACGTATCCAGTTATAGAACGCCGATGCTGCTTTGACATGCGTCGCATCGGGCGCATAGTTCCCGCCCATCAGCCGCATTTGTTCGGCCCACAATGCGGTCCAGAAATCCGCGAAATCGTTCGTTGCCAGTAATGCATCGATCTTGATCGCGCGTTTGTCGCTCCGAGGATCGGCCATGAATTCGCGATATTCCTCGGGAGTAGGAGGACGAGCGATCAAATCCAACGTCACCCGTCTCAAAAATGTCTCGTCATCGCAGAGTTCCGATGGGACGATCCGGAGCTTCTGCAATCGATCAAACACCAATTCATCGATATAGTTCGCAGCAGGTGGGTTGGTCCAGGCAAACGTATCCGCCGGCGGCAGGACGATCACTTCGGCTCCGATCGTGAACCGGCTATACCGGGCGAAAACATTCGTATCTCCGGCCTGCGCCGCAGTCACTTTGCCATCCGCATCAATCGCCGAGACACTCGCATTGTTGCTGTGATAACGGGCCAGCGTGGTTACATCCCGTCGAGTCCCATCATCGAAATTCGCGAATACACGAAGCGATTCCGACTCGCCTTCTTTCTGAAACACCAAGCGGTCCCTCGACAACTCAAGTCCGGTGCATTCGGCTACCTTGCCTTGGTCATCCGGGGCACCCGAAGCGATCCATCGATGAAGTGTCTCATAGTAGGGACTTTGAGTGTCGAAAAGCTTGCCACCCGTGTGCGGGACAGCACCCGTCGCCTTTTTCAAGAGCAAGCTTTCGTCAGGAGCAGCGAGATTGATTCGGCGACCGATCATTTCGTTGACGATGCGGTGGTAGTCTCCTTTCGCATCGTAACCGAAGAGGGAAAGCATAAAGCCATCTTTGCCGCGCGCTGAACCATGACAGGTACCGGTGTTGCAACCAGCGCGAAACAGCACCGGCATCACATCCTTGCGAAAGCTGGGGATATCCTCCGAGCGAGCTGATGACGATGCAAACAATGCAAAGAGCATCGACCAAAACAACTGCGTTGATGAGCGAGTGATTGTTGAGTGAATCATCGTCTTGTTCCCAAGCGAGAAATCGCCGTGCATGGTGGTGTTCGATTTGTTCATCGTCGGGGGGCTCATAGTCGCGGATCGATCCGGATACTTCCGCGTCCAGTGCGTTGGGTGATCTGCTGATCGCGGACCGGAACAATCACCTCGCAACTGAGTCCGGACACTTGACCTAACAAAGCGTCATCGGTGGCTTGAATTTCGAAGGCGATCTCTTGCGAGTCCCCTTTGACGGTCGGAAAAGGCTCCATCACCGTAACTCCCTTCGGTAGCCCCAGCAGTTTGACGCGCGCTTCGCCTTCGAATGGGTTCTTGTGATTGACTCGCCACACGAAGCTCTTCCGTTCTCCTCTCCGGATGCTGCTCGGTTGCGAAGCAAGTTCGAGATAAGGTTCGCTCACCAATAGTTCGACGATCTTGGAAGAGACCCGTATCTGACCTGCTCCGAGGAACGGATCGATGGTTTCATGGATCGTGCTACCGATAACCACCAGGGGCGACACTCCGATGGGTGCCGAGGGTTGTGCACCTAGGGTCACGACTCCTTCGTCTTTGTCCGCAGGAATCACCATGGGTGGTGGAACATCGATCGAACCATTGACGAACCCTACGCTGAATTCGACTGGACCACTAAATCCGTTGTGACGAGTGATCTTGACCGGAATGGATAGCTCGCCTCCTCGCACCAAGGCAACCGATGGCTGCTCGATATCGATGGAAAAAGGGGATGGTTGGGTAACGGCAACGATGTACTTGTCGACTTGAACGGCGCGCCACGCATCGCCACCGGAGTGATTGATAAAGGGAACGGTCTGCTGGCATCGAGACTCGATCTGCACAGAGGGATCCACTGGCAAGGCTTCGAGCGCAATGACTGAACCGACCGGTTCCGCGTCGGCCGCTGCGGAAAATTGGACCGGCACCGTGCCTGTTCCAGGTTTGATGCGGGGCGATGTCATGGTCACACCTGGCGGCAGCCCCCTTGCGACGAGCTCGAAATCGCAGCGTGGCGCGCTCCATTGGCCCTGCGGCAGGGTGATATTGACGGTCCATCGATTGTTGCGTGGCACAATCATGCCGGAGACCCGCATGCTCTCGGTCCAATCGAAGGTTCGGCTGGTCAGTGCGGTTTGTACGATGGTACGCGGCGCTTCAATTTCGATTCGGTAGACGCCCGATGGCCCCCCTGCGCCGCTGTTGTCAGCGATCTCCAATAGATAATCGCCGTCGGTCTTTGGCTCCCATACGATCGACGGATCGAGTGCATCCTGTCGACCACCACCGCCTCGGTACGAGGTGCCAAAGGTATCGCGCTGCTCCAATCGCGAATCGTCCGATTCGATATCGATCGGACCTGGCATCCCATCGGGTCCGATCGTTCGAATCCGAATCCGCGGATCGAGCGGGGAACCCAAGGACGCAGAGAATACGCGGATATGCAATAGCGATCCTTTCTTAGCGCTGAATCGGTAGGTATCAAAATCATCCCGATGGTCGATCACGCCGTTGATTGCGATAGGGAACGTTTCTACGCGAGTTTCCGATGCGTTGGTGTTCTCGAGCAAATTGGAGTACTTGCTCGCTCGCATTCGGATCGGTGACGGTGCGTTTCCGTAATAGAGATACCAACCTTCTTCTGTGGGTAGGGTAATTTGCGAAGCGATCATGCCTGAGGGATCACCGAGCATAGCGATCCCCTGCGACGAACCGATCGGGCCGCCGGGGGGGAACGCCACGACAGGCCGCAGATGGTCGCCGATATGGATGCAATATTGAGTTTCTCGCCCCATGAATACCGAACGGGACACTTCGATATACACCGAGCCATCCCTAGGGGCGAGACAGGAGGCCATCGGATCCTGGACGTGCAAGGAGTTATCATCGTTGCCAGCGATGAGTTTCCCTTCGTCATCGAGAATGCGAAGTGCGAGATCGTACTCGGAGTCACCGTAATGTTGATCTGCTAAGCGCGCCGATTCCACTTCGACGGAGACATGCTGCCCTTGCTC
>CAYXFO010000326.1:0-5227 GCA_964464255.1 uncultured Pirellula sp. | reverse complement strand
TGAATCCAAGCAACCACGCACCCAATCCCAACCCCCCGGCGACGAAGGTGAACCACCATGCTCCGGATACTCGCCTTGAAATCGGACTGCCGCGATAAGCGATTGTGTAAGCCAACAAAGGAAACGCACCTACCGCAGCAAACGTCGAGGCGATGCGATGCGGACCATGCATCCGTTCATTGAACGGGCTCCAATCGGAAAAACGAACCACTCCAAGAGCCGCCGCCATCCCGATCACCAAACATGCGATCCCGATACCCGCATACCCAAGATCGCTCTCACCGCGATCAACGTGCACGGTACCCATTGGCAAGTTCCGAAACGCGATGAACATGCATGTCGCGCACAAAACCAAATCGGAGAAAGAATCGTGAGTCACTGTTCGCCTCCGAGTCACTTCAATCAATGAGCAGCCATAGCATCATCGGGGCGATCAACCATCGAGCCGTTTCCAGCATTAAGGCCCATCGCTTCCGTTCCATCAAACCCGCAGGCGCCAGCAAGGCTGCGACGAGCCAAAGGGCCGCAATCGCTCCTTGCCATGGCTCCCACTTCGGGAAGCAAAACAAGAACAACGAAGTCAGGAGGACATTGATCGCTAGCTGCACCAAAACATACCAAACGATCCTCGGATCGATCTGCAGTTCATATCTTTGAAACCGCTCAGGATCGAAGGGAGTGGTTTGGTCGCTATTCCAACCCATCGGAGGAGCGAACAACGCTTCCATTTTGCCGGCCACGCCTCGCGCGGCCAAAAAATCTTGCCAGATGATGGCGTAGTAATGCCAGTTCCCCCAAATGGGATTGACGCTTGCCAACGGTGTGCGAACCCCATAACTGATCGGTTCGTCCCGCTCATCCTCATAAGTGCCAAACAGACGATCCCAAACAATCAGGATCCCACCATAATTCTTGTCCAAACAATAGTCGTTCTGTCCGTGATGCACCCGATGATTGCTCGGGCTGACGAAAACGCGATCGAACCAACCCAGCTTTCCGATCAATTCCGTATGCACCCAATACTGGTAAAGCAGATCGATCAGAGCTACACCGACGAACATCGCGGGAGGGACTCCCACGATCGCCATGGGCAAGTAAAAAATCCAATCGAAAACGAATGTGGTAGACGATTGGCGAAGGGCTGTCGAGAGATTGAAGTACTCGCTGTTATGGTGCGTGATATGGCCTGCCCACATGATGCGGACTTCATGGTTGGCACGGTGCTTCCAGTAATAGAAGAAATCGTAAATTACCAAAGCGACAATCCAAGCAATCGGACTCTTCAAGTCCCATGTCCCCATCCGGAACTGATCGAAAACCAACACGTAGATTCCAAGCGTCAGGAGTCGCGGGAACGCGGCCGCAATGCGGCTGAGGATACCGATCTGCAAACTGGAAACTGCATCGGCAAACTGATAGATAGGACGTGTTCGGCCACCGACGTCAGCGGTTTGGTTCCCCTGCTTGAACCATGCCCACGCAGCTTCCAACACAATCGTGGCCATGAAAACGGGGATCGCGTAAAGAATCATGCTCATAACAGTACGACTAGTCTCGATTCCTTCTGCGACGCCTGGCGATCAGAACGCCCAAAAACGCGATTCCCATAAGGTCCAGGGGAAGATGCACCCATCGATCGCGAGTTACCGTGCGAACCTGTTGATAGGGTGTGCCGATAGCATCGAACGAGAACCAAAGATCCTTATCGCTCGAAGGCCAAGTGGAATCATCCCAAGCGGTCAGCCACAGAGGTTGGTTCGCCTTGATCGCTTCGGTTGGGATCGCGGGGCCGACAAGGGATTTGAGTTCCTCGTTTGCCACTGGCATCGAGAATCGCAGTTTAGGACGATTCCATGGTTCACGGGCATCGCCATCCCCGAGCGTACCGGAGGCTTTGCCAGGCCCCACGACGAAAACTTGCAAACGATTCCCACGATCCGGATCGACGAATTGATCTTTCGGTACTCGATACGGAAACACGGGAGTGTCGGTGAGGAATGAGATACGAACACTACCAACTTGGGTGCGATTGGATTGCGAGTCGTATTTGAAGGCCGAGATAATCCACCCTTTCTGCAAGTAAGGAACAACCCACTCCTTGAGATCATCGCGCGCCTGGTAATCGTTCTTCTCGAGCCAATGCATCAATTCGTTCGGATCTTCGGCTTTTAGGATCGCAACCTCATATCCTGCGACCTTTTTCGTCTCCAACACACGAACGGGCGCTTGATCTACGGCGCGAGAGGTAACAGAGATCTTGGACGAAGCCCCCAAGAGTAGAAACGGCCATGCCAACACGCTCGGATTGACGAGCCAACGGTTCTTGACCTCGACCTTAGGCTGGATCTTCTGATCCAGTTCGGAAAACACGGCAGCATCGGCTTCCTCAATCTGCGGTTGAGTCGGCGAAGGGACCAGGAATCCAAAGTCCTCTTTGTCAGAGTGCGAATCGGACTCCGACTTTGAGCCTCGCGTCTGACTCTTGAATGACGCTTCGCGTACGAAGTGTTCGATTTTGGTTTCGGGGTCCCAAGCGATCAGGATGCGTTGATCGGCGATAGAAAAGCGGCTTCCCTTTCCAAACGCTGGGCAACACCCCTGCGCGATCTCCGGAGAGTCCTTCAGGATCGTCAGCGCGATGACCAAGCTTACTACACGACAGGAACTTAGCGGGCGTCCCATGGTTTGCTCCGGGAAGAAAAGATTGCTCCGGGAAGAAAAAATCGGGCCGGCGGGATTCGAACCCACGACCTCTACCACCCCAAGGTAGCGCGCTAGCCAGGCTGCGCTACGGCCCGATTGCAAAGCTGCGTAGCCTTACTCGGGGAATAGTCTACTCCAATTGCCAAAAACGGCAAACGGGGAACCGGAGGATTACCCGTGCAAAAATCGCCTGACGTTGACCGGAAATACGAGTACACTGCTTATGGAATTTCGTTTTTGACGATCTGTACCATCAACTTTCCAATCTTTAAGCGGTGACTCCAAATGCCTACGTTCCGGCTTGCAAGTGTGCGGCGCACTCTCGGTATAGCTCTCTTATCAGGCTTGGCTGCGTGGCAAAGCCCTATCGGTTTTGCTGAGGATGGCAAAACCTCAAAGAGCGTTGATCGATCTGAGGCAGAAGCGAGAATCTACGGCGACATCTCGTATTTGGCGTCTGATGAATTGAAGGGCCGATCGGCTGAAACGCCCGGATTGAAGCTTGCCAGCGACTACATTGCTAAGCGATTCAACGACTTGGGGCTCCAGACCGATTTGTTTGATGGAACTCCCTTTCAGTACTTTGAGCTCAACGGTTCCCCGGGAGCTGTGCCCGAGAAGAACAGCCTCACCTTCACGAAGCCTGACGGAAGTAAAGTTTCATTGAGCCTGGGAGAGCAATTTCAACCGCAGAGCCTCGGCTCCAACGGTCTATTTGATGCCCCCGTTGTTTTTGCAGGCTATGGGATCACGGCAAACGATGGGACAATCCAGTACGATGACTATGCAGGGTTGGATGTAAAGGGTAAGGTCGTCTTGGTCATTCGCAAGGAACCGCAGGGCAACGATCCCAAGAGTGTCTTCAACGGCGCGGAACCGAGTCAGTATGCGTTCTTCAATTCCAAAGTAGCCAATGCCGCAAAGCATGGGGCCGCTGCTCTGATTCTGTTCAACGATGCCGCTTCCGAGGCTGCGAGTCCTGGAACGCTCCTGCCGGTCAGCGGTTCGGGAAACGCACCCTCAGAGGATAAACTGCCAACGCTTTTTGTTAGCCGGTCGGTCGTGGAATCGTGGTTGACCGAGCAAGGGAAATCGCTGACCGAAATCGAAGCGGAAATTGACAAAGACCTCAAGCCCCGATCGTTCGAGATGACCGGCTGGAAAGCTGCTGGGCAGACCGAGATCGCTCGGCGCAAGATTCCTTCGATGAATGTGCTTGGCTACTTGCCCGGTACTGGCGATCTTGCAGAGGAAATTGTGATCGTCGGAGCTCACTTCGACCACGTAGGTATGGGTGGCGCTGGATCCCTCGCCCCCGGTACGTTTGAGATCCACAATGGAGCGGACGACAATGGGTCGGGAACGGTCGGCATGCTCGAAGTAGCCAAACGGATCACCGACCGAGTTCGCGAACAATCCGCCGATACGCCGCGACGAGGCATTTTATTTATGGCTTTTTCCGCCGAAGAATTGGGACTCATCGGTAGCGAGTACTACGTCAACCATCCCCGCTTTGCACTCGATAAAACCGTGGCTATGCTCAATCTGGACATGGTTGGAAGAATCTCGAATAACCTCCTGACCGTTTATGGAACGGGGACGGCGAAGGGGTTTGATGAACTCCTGACCGAAGCCAATGAAATCGGCCAATTCGAAATCAAACGTCAACCCGAGGGTGTAGGTCCTAGCGATCATCAGTCGTTCTTCATGAAGGGAATCCCTGTTTATCATTTCTTCTCTGGGTTCCATCCCGATTACCATCGCCCCAGCGACGACTTCGACAAAATCAATGTCAATGGAATCGCTCGCATTGCGGATATGGTCACGTTCATGACCGAAAAAATCGCCGTATCGCCGGAGCGACCATCCTTCTTGCGAAGTACCACCTCAAAAGTCCGCTTGGGAGTTCGCATTCGACAATCCGAGCCAGGTTTGGTGATAGATCGCGTCATGCCGGGCGGATGGGCTAAGAAAGCTGGCATTCTTCCCGATGACCAAATCCTCAAGATCGGTGCCCAAGCTGTTGCTGCTCGTGAGGATATGGATGAGGAGTTGTCCAAGTTCAAGCCTGGAGACATGCTCGAAGTGGAAGTAAAGCGGGGCGAAGAAAACATCGTCATTCGGGGAGAAATCGGGGGCTGATCGCTCAAGATCGCTCTTTACTCGGATCGCGGGTTTCGTCAGAATCCCCGCGATCTTCGGATTCGTCGCCTGCACGATGCAGGTGAACCTACGAGCAGGTGACACAAGCAAGGAGTGCTCAAACGTGCTGTTTCGACTTCGTACCGCGGTATTTGTCGTTTTTACCGTAGCCAGCAGTTCGCTGGCCTTTGCGCAAATTGGCTCGCAAGCCCCGCAACCTCAGCCCACTTCGACAGCCGTGGTCGATCTTGATCATGTGCTCGATAGCCACCCGACCTTCATTGCGACCATGGAGGCGCTTAAGGCCGAATATCAAAAGACGATGGAGGACTTTGAGGCTCGGCGCAAGAAACTAGCGACGGACGCATCGCAGTTGAACGAT